>WBXJ01000143.1 GCA_008933045.1 Verrucomicrobiota bacterium | reverse complement strand
GTTCGTTCATTTCGTTCATTTCGTTCGTGGCCTAGGCGATTCCGTGCTCCCCCGTTCGGGCAGCAAGCAGAACCATCCCCGTACCAACCAGCTTCCAAACGAACACCCGCGATCGGTGGGGAAAAACTAGGTCTCCACCCGCATAACCTCAATTGCGCACCACCACCAATAAATCCACCCCTTGGTTTTTTGCATTATCGAAGTCGCCTCCTCCTCGGCCGCGAAATCGCCCCATGCCTTTGGCACCAAAAATAATTAACCAAATGACTCGATTTTACTGTCCGTTTTTTCGAAGCAAGCCCCCGCATCGCTTCTACCGAGTGATCAAGCAGTAGTTCTGCCGCACGCGGGCTAAGGTTTGTTTTCAAACATAAAGCCGCTTGGCCTTGAGGCCCAGTTCTCTGGCGATTACAGTCGCAGACTGGCCACTGTTCAGCCAATTCTCAGCCCGTTAATTGGAAGCAAGCTCACGATGTAATTAGGCGATTCCGTTTTTTTTGCATTATCGAATTGAAACTAAGCGCGGATCATCTCAAAGTTGAGGCTATGAGTAACGTCCCCCTTGCTCGGCCACTGAATCGCACTGCGTGGCTGATCTGCATTATCGCATCCATCGGCTTCGCATTCGATATTTACGAATTACTCATGCTGCCGTTGATTATCAAACCCGCGATCGAAAGCTTGGGTGGGTTTAAACCGGGGACTCCTGAGTATATTCATTGGGCGCGAATGTTGTTCTTTTTGCCGGCTTTTTTCGGCGGAGTTTTTGGTCTCCTTGGAGGCTATCTGACCGATCTGCTCGGACGGCGGAAGGTGTTGACTTGGAGCATTCTTATTTACGCTTTTTCCGCGCTTGCCGCAGGTTACAGCACATCGCTCAACCAACTTTTGTTCTTTAGGTGCCTCGTATTTATGGGCGTTTGCGTTGAGTTTGTCGCCGCTGTGGCCTGGCTCGCAGAACTCTTTCCCAACCCAATGCAACGCGAAAAAGTGCTGGGTTATACTCAGGCATTTTCGTCATTGGGCGGATTGTTGGTTTCAGTCGCCTATGCGCTCGCAGTGACTTACCGCGAAAGTTTCTGGCTGGTGCAGGGAACTCACGACGCGTGGCGTTATACGTTAATGAGCGGCGTGCTGCCCGCCCTACCCCTAATCCTGATTCGCCCTTTCCTTCCCGAATCACCGGCTTGGGCTTTAAAAAAGGCTGCAAACCAACTGAAGCGACCCAGTTTTGCAGCATTGTTTTCGCCGCAACTTCGAAAGACCACAGTAGTCACCGCGCTGATGTTTGCCTGCAGCTACGGCATCGCATTTGGAGCGATCCAGCATTTACCCCAAATCATACCCGGTTTGGCGAGCGTCAAGGATCTCACACCTCCTCAGAAGGAAAAAGTGGTGGCCGCTGTCCAACTCTGGCAAGAGATGGGGGGATTGGTGGGAAGATTTTTGTTGGCCTTCCTGACTGTGCGGATTATCAGCCGTCAAAAACTCCTACGCACTTTCCAATTACCAGGGTTGATCATCGTGCCTTTTGTCTTTTTTTACCCGGCCGTTTCAGATTTGGGGTGGCTCAAAGTAGGAATATTCTTTGCCGGAATGATGACCGTAGCCCAGTTCAGTTTCTGGGGTAATTATCTGCCGCGAGTCTACCCCATGCACTTGCGAGGAACAGGCGAGAGCTTCGCTGCGAACGTCGGTGGACGAATTTTGGGAACTTCCTTCGCGTGGATCACGATCAGCGTGGCCGGTTCAGCTTGGTTGAAGGGCATCATGCCCACTGCCTCTAGCTTTACAAAATTCTCTTACACCGCGGGGACTGTCGCTTTGGTGGTGTATCTGGCGGGGCTGATCCTTTCGTTCAGCCTGCCGGAACCTCCCGAAAAGCTTGCCGAAGATTAGCGATCCCGCCCTGATTCAGTTTGGGGATTTAATACCGACGGGAGAAGACCTGAAAAGTAAGGCGGCCTGCCAAGGGAGCAGCCCAGATTCATCGTCGATTGATTGCTGTGCTAGCTGGGATAGCATTGCCTTGCTTGCGATCAGTGTGGGATCGATCCCATTATCAATCGCAGCAGCATCGCGGATTTTTTTCAACTCCTCAAACCGCTGTTGCTCTACAAAACTGGGGCTATATCCGGCCTGCCACCGTCTGGAAGGCCACTCGGAGTGAGGGAGTGCCAGAGCACGGGCCACAGCGTTCGCCACACCCGTCCGGCGAGCGCCCGAATAGCGTGACGGCAACAGTGCCGCAGAATAGTTTCCATCATGGGCTGCCTCGGCAACTCGAGCCATCAACTCATGACTCATGATGAAAAACGGTGGAATATCCCCAGCGATCGCCTCCTGTTCTCGCCAATAATAAAGCTCTCGAACCACAGCCTGCGCTCGTCGTTCAAGGCGATCGGTTCCTTTCACACGCCACTGCGTCTCTCGATCCACAAGGTCGGGCCGAGCGCAATCCCTGATCAATTGACCGCAGGTTTCTTGGTGCCAACTCAGTCGGCCTTTGGCAACTAATTGATCCAACAGCAGGTTGGAAAGGTCGCGGAGATGGCGAGTGTCGTTTCGTGCGTAGACCTCCATACGCTCAGGAAGTGGACGCAATCCCCAATCCATTTTTTGAGGTCCTTTTTCCAATTGAACGTTCAGGAATTTCGCGACCAAATGGCTGAGACCGAATTGAGGTTCCCCGAGCAGACGTGCGGCTATCATGGTGTCAAAAACCGTGCTGGGAATAAAACTGTAGCCGCGCCGGAGCATACGCAAATCGTAATCGGCACCATGAAGAATCAAGGGGCGGTTCTGGAGAGCGACCCACAACGGTGTTAGATCCAAACCGGCCAACGGATCAATCAACGCATCCCCTCCGGCATAGCTGATCTGAATGAGGCACACCTTCTCGGGATAAGCGTGCAAGCTATCCGCCTCGGTATCAACGGCGATCCAAGGCGACTCTTCCAAACTAGCAATAAACAGATTTAACTCGGTGAAACTGGCGATCACTCTCTAAAAAAAGCGGAAAACGGCTCGGCTGCCAACACTTTCAACATGAATTCTTCGCTTGAGAGCCAAAAAACGGTGCAATTTGACATTCTGACCTTCAAACAGGCATAATGTAGGGAATGTCAATTTCGTGGCCTTGGGTCGCGTTGGTAATTCTGATCTGTGCGCTGGGGAGTTTCTTTTTTGCTCTCGCGGAATCAGCACTGTTCGCTTTAGGCAAATGGCGTGCGCAACAACTTGGAGAGACTCATCCTACAAACGGTCAACGTGTTCTGACGCTCCTGAGTAGTCCCGACGACCTCCTTGCCGCACTCATTTTTGGTAACACTCTTTGTAACGCGGTGATGGTCACCGGCATGGTATGGCTCACGATCCACGAAGGAGTTGCGTTACTCGCGCCCATGCTCGGCTTATCAATCTTTATCTTATTCGCCTGCGAGGTCGCCCCAAAAACTTTAGCCGTCCGTGCGCCTGAATTCTGGGCCCTTCGCATCGCGAGACCCGTGGAGCTTCTCGTGCGCACAACCAACCCGTTCTTAGCATTTGCCAAGAATAGCATTGATTGGGTTGTCGCGAGGGTGATTCCAAAATCTGTTAAACCGAATCCAAACCTCAGTGATGAGGAGTATTCCGAACTGCTCGAGATGGCTTTCCAGCAAGGTGCTCTTGAGCAATCAGAAAAACAGGCCATCTTGAAAATCATTTCTCTGGATCGGCAAACTGCGGAGGATGTGATGAAACCTCGAGCCACTCTATCCTGCATCTCCGACGACCTGACGCAGGTGGAAATGGTTGCTGCGGCTCGTCGCCTGCGTCACACCCGCATCCCGATCTACGATGAGACGCCGGATACAATCGTGGGAATCCTGAACACTCGAGCCTTGCTGACGAATCCGGAGATAGATCTCGCGGAAGCGATCGAGCTGCCCTCGTTCGTGCCTGCCAGCATGAACCTACTGCAACTCATGCAGAGCCTGCAGCAGCAACGCCGTGGCGTCGCCATTGTGCTGGATGAGTTTGGAGGAACCGCAGGCTTGATCACCATGGAAGACATCCTCGAAGGGATCGTGGGACGCACCCGACGCACTGCGGAGGATCGTGGATTTATTTTTGAGAAACTGGCTAAGGACCAATGGAGAGTGAGCGGACAGATGCGCATAGAAGACTTCCGGCGCGAGTTTCCGGATTTGGGCCTGATGGAGGACGTCGATACGATGGGCGGCCTATTGGTCGCTCGATTTGAGACCATTCCTACAGTCGGCCAGTTCGTAGTTTGGGGTGGACTCAAATTGACCGCGCAAATTGTGGATGAACGTCGAGTTCACGAACTGCGAGTGGAAGTGGTACGCCAAGGCTAACCCTATGGATTTTATCACCCCAATTTTTCTTCCGTTGGCCTTGGTAGTTTCATTCGTCTGTGCGGGTATGGAAGCGGGTGTTTTTACTCTGAGCCGCTGGAAGATCCGCCAACAATTACGAAAAGGGGTTCGCCGAGCGAAAGTGCTCCATGAATTGCTTGAAAACTCCGAGAACTTTCTGTGGACAATCGTTGTGGGTAATACTCTAGCCGCTTTCGTGGCCTTTGTTCTTGGGGTTTTACTTCTCGGTCGATGGAGCGAAGGCAACCGATACCTGTTCGTCGGAGGCTTCGTCGGTGAGGTCGTTCTATTCTACATGGTTTGCGATTTGCTTCCTAAAACCTTGTTTCGGCTTTACCCCAACCACCTCTGCATGTTTGCGGCTATTCCGTTTCGTTTTCTGCATGTTTTTTTAAGCCCGTTGGTTGGTTTAATGACACATTTTTCCAACGTCTTATTACGCTGGACTGGTGGTAAAATTTTTACAGGACAAGTCTTCAGCAGCCGCGGCGAGTTGCGCCATATCATGCAGGAATCTGCTCAGGGCTTTAGTAGTCAAGAGAAGGTCATGATCAATCGAGTGCTCGACCTGCAGAAGATTCGCGTGGGGCAAATCGCTAGTCCGCTCGTGCGTTTCCCGATGATCCTGACGTCTCATTCAGCCGGCGATGTCCTTCAAATGGCCGGAGATCATGCCGGATATATCTGGCCGGTTTGGCAGGAGAATGAGGGAAAACGAACCGTGGTCGGTTTGTTAGATTTGAAAAGCCTACTCTTTAAAACTACCCCAGATTCAAAACAACCGATTCAAGAGTTTATCACCTCCGCGCTCTATTTTTCGGAGGATATCCGAGTTGAGGAAGCCCTGCGGCGACTCCAAAAATCAGGACAGCGACTTGCTGTTGTGTTGGGACGTGATCGGCGCGAAGTCGGTTTGGTTGGTGTTGACGAGATTTTCAAAGTCATTTTTGGCGAGGTTCAGTTCTGAAGTATGGAACACGCGACACTCATCGAATTGGTGCTAAAACTTCTGCTGGTCGGGGTGATCATCGGAATTAATGTTTTCTTTGTCGTTGCCGAGTTCGCCCTTGTTAAAATCCGCCAAACTCAGTTAGAGGAACGCATCAAAAAAGGCAGCCGAGCGGCGCAGCAAGCAAAACTCGCCCTTAACGACCTTGACTCCACACTGAGCGCGTGTCAGTTGGGAGTCACTTTAGCGAGCCTTGCGCTTGGATGGGTAGGAGAGCCGGTCGTGTCGGTGCTTTTAGCACCCTTGTTAGATCTCGTTCACATTACCTCGCCCGACATTCGCCACACCCTCAGTGTCGTCGTGGGGTTTACGTTGCTGACGTTTCTTCATATTGTGATCGGTGAGCAAGTTCCCAAACGTTTTGCGATCACTAACCCATTGAAGGCTTCCCTTCTGGTTGCTCGACCGCTTCGATGGTTTCAAAAGGCGACATGGCCTTTCGTCTGGGTGCTCGATCGAGCATCCGACTGGTCGATGGCGCGGGTGGGTTTGGATTCTGGTTCAGAATCTGAATCAAATCATTCACACGAGGAACTACGCCTGCTCTTGGCGAGTTCACACACCGCTAGAACGAGCACAAAACTCGGACGAGAAATCCTCCTCAACGCGCTCGATCTTAGCCACCGTCGCGCTCGAGATGTCATGCGACCTCGGCAAGAGTTGACTGTGCTCAACACGGAAGCCTCGATGGTTGAATGCCTAGAAATCGCTGAAAGATCGAGATTCTCACGCTTTCCGCTCTGCATCGATAACGATTTAGACCACACCATGGGTGTGGTTCATTTCAAGGATTTGATGGGTACACGACTCGTTGCACGACGAGGAAATGACCTCGTCCCTTACGCTCGAAAACTGGTGTTCGTCCCTCCAACAGCACGACTTGAGCACGTTTTACAACTCCTACTCGAACGACGTCTTCACATGGCATTCGTGGTCGATGAATACGGCAGCACATTAGGAATGGTCACTTTGGAGAATATTCTCGAAGAATTAGTGGGCCAAATTCAGGACGAATTTGATCAAGAAAAACCATTGATTGAAATACTAGACGCCGATACTTGGATTCTGGACGGTGCGCTTCCACTTCATGATTTAGCGAACTTAGTCAATGAACCGTTCGATGAAGAAGATCTTATCACCACAAGTGGTTGGATGACGCATCGTCTCGAAGGGTTTCCTAAAAGTGGTGACACGATCACAGTGGGCGATTTCGAACTCCGCGTCGAAAGCCTCGAAGGTACGACTATCGAAAGATTACGGCTGACCCGCCGCAAAGTCGGCCCCATTGTAGATTCTGGATCTGCTGGCACTCCTCATTAGGTGGATCCCGATGAATCTTTCCATTTTCACGACCTAGTTTTTGAACTAACTTCTTCCCATGAAATCGTCTCTGACCGACGAAATGATAACACTGGCCCGCCAAGCAAAAGCGGCGTCACGCGCGTTGGCACGGCTGACCACCGACGAGAAAAACCACTGCCTCAATTCGATGGCACAGGCGATTCGTCAAAATGCTAACGCCATCAAAGAGGCGAATAGTCGTGACATGGAAGCTGCGAAGGAATCCGGACTCTCCGGTGCCATGTTGGATCGCCTCAGTCTGGACGACAAGCGGATCGAATCCATGGCGAGTGGTCTCGAGGATATCGCCGCTCTCCATGACCCAGTTGGGCGAGTGCTTGAGGATCGTACTCGACCGAACGGGCTGCGCCTCCAGAAAATTGCAGTCCCCATCGGGGTCGTTGTTATTATCTACGAGTCCCGCCCAAACGTGACGGCCGACGCGGCGAGTCTTTGCTTCAAGACCGGTAACGCCACGATTTTGCGTGGAGGGAAAGAAGCCATCCATTCCAATACGGTCATCGCGCAAGTGTTGGTGACTGCCGCACGCAAGGGACTCAAATCTTTTCCTGAACATGCCATCCAAGTGGTTCAAACTACCGATCGCGAGGCGATTCGAGAACTGCTCTCATTAACCGAGTATGTGGATCTTTGCATGCCTCGAGGCGGTGAAGGCTTGATCCGAGCCGTGACAGAGTGTTCGAAGGTTCCAGTCATCAAACATTATAAGGGCGTCTGCCATGTTTACGTGGAGACGGAAGCTGACCTCCGCATGGCGGCTGAAATCGTGATGAACGCCAAAGTGCAACGACCTTCAACCTGTAACGCGATGGAAACACTGTTGGTTGATGTGAACGTTGCTTCACAGTTTCTACCCATCATCGTGCCTCGACTAGCAGAGAAAAACGTCACCCT
>WBXJ01000142.1 GCA_008933045.1 Verrucomicrobiota bacterium | reverse complement strand
GCCGTATTTGATCGGGATGACAGAAAGCTGAAAATCTGACTCAGCAGGCACATCGATTTTCTTAATCAATTCGAGCATCCGTTTGATGTTCGAAACATTATCCCGTAGCACCAACGTTTGGTTACTGTCAATCGGGGTCACCGCAGTGGCCGATTTCGAGAACGATTGCAGCGTAGGCCCGATTTCACTGGGTTTGAGTGCCTTAAGCTGTACGATTTTTGTGATGAACGCCTCAGAATCAGGAAGCTCACTCACATCCTGTATATTAATGGCAGTGCCTTCCTTATCCGCCTGCGCTGAGGGCACCGCTTTTACAAATTTTTGACCAATCGGGATCATGGCAATTCCGTTGAGCGAAAGAACGCCTTCCATAGCCTCCACAACCTCCCGACGAGTCAGCTTAGTTTGCGCTTTTAACGTCACGCCAGCAGGCGCGGGAAGGGTGTAAGCGCGAAGCACTGTGCGCCCAGAGTAAAGCGCGTAAACATCCAAGAACGTGTTCACATCCAGACCTTGAAATTGAACGTCCCCTGCTTCATACGACTCGTTTTCGTCTCCCTCCGGATCAACCGAAGCAGCGGCGGCAGCTAGAATCGCGGCAGAGTTGGTCGCACTATCGCCAGTCGGTTGCGCAGTGGCCGGCAGAGTTGAGGGCAACTGAGCTCGTCGAGGCGTGGCTCCCAATGTGGCGGCGGGAGGATTCGTGGATGTAGCACCTAACGGAGCCGACCTAGGTTTGATGACGTTGGCGGTCGCATCCTGAGGTGCAGGTTCCGAAGCGGGATTCAGAACGCGCCGGAGTCCAGCGGGCGGATTTGTTCCCAAAACGTTGATGTTTGTGCGTGAAAACGGCGGTGCAAGATTGGTTCTACTACTCGCTCCGAGCGGGCTCGCTCCACTTGGCGAAGCAGGCGGAGGAACAGTTAAAGTCTGCGGCAACTTCTCGGGTGCCTGAGCGAGAACTCTCACGTGAGGTGTCAGGCTCAGAAACCCGAGTAGGAATAGGATGGCGAACGGTTTCATAAAATAATTCAATCAAGAGGGACGCCGGTTGGGGGGAGCGGGAACGTTTGTCGGTTGCGGCTTGGCTGGCAGCGATTCGCTGGCGGTGGGAGTAACGGTGCTAGAGGGAGGGGAAGCTTTGGCTGGCGTAGTAGCTGCAAGGCGTGCGGGAGTTGGAGCCGCCGCCTGCTTTTTTTGGTAACTCGCAACAAACAACAGTGAACCCACCAACCGAGTCTGGCTCGCGTCGGGTTTGATGTTCATTTCTCGCACTCGAATCATCGAGTTACCGAGAGCAAGATTCGACAGAAAATCCACCAGCGATTTACCGTCAGAATTGAAGTCAATGGTTAGGAACTGATCCTCAAAAAACTGATTAGTCTTTGTGATGCTGACTCGTGGGCGAGGATCATACCGATTGACCATCAACCCGCTGGTAGTGGCTTCGGTTTGCACAATGCGTTGGAGTTGTAGCTCCTCGTTCAGCACTTCCGATCCCGTGCCTTGAAGGACTTTCAGTCGTTCTTTCGAGATCGATGTCTTGGCAATCTCGGTCTCATAAGTTTGCAAACTACGCCGAGCACGATCGAGTGCTAACTCCGTTTTGCCAAGATCGTTCAAATGCGGCATCACAAAGAGCAGATTTAAAACGACAAACACCAAAACGCCTACACCCACCACAATTCGGCGTTCTTGCGGGCGTAAATTCAGTTTGTCGAGGAGGCTGTTCATGGCACCTCCGCGCGGTTGAGTTCACAAGTAAACGTCCAAGACACACCCGACGCTCCTGGTCGCGTGGTGGAAGTAGGAGGGGAAACTCGACTGAACATGGCTTGATCCCCTGCTGTCGCTTGGCGCAACGCATCATTGTAATCCGACAGTTTGCTGGCCTGATCCGATGGAACGTTCCCATGGAGTTCTATCGTTTGCCCTTTGGAAAAAACCAACCAAGTCATCGTCATTTCAGGAGGCAAAAGTTCGGACGCCACACGGAGACAATCCATGGAAGCATATTTGAGATTATACTGATCCTGCAAAATTGCGACTTGCTCCTTGAGTTGCAGCGCATTCGTGTAGCTCACCTTGAGAGAATTGATCTTGCCCTCAACTTGCCCTTGTTGGATCCCCCTGAATTGCAACATCCCAAAATACCCGAGCACCCCCAATAAGTAGACGCCGAACACAACCCCCAACGCCCGCATCCAAAGGCCATCGACAAAGGTCTGGCGGTATTTATCTGCGAACTCGACCGGAAGCAAATTAAGCGCATGTTCGTGTCGAATCGCACGTCGAGCTGTAAACTCGGCTAATTCGGAACGACTGAAAGTGGAGCGAACTTCAACAGGCGTTTCAACCCAATCCTTCAGCAATGGCAACCAGGTGTTTTGCACCGACTCGTCACCGACCACCAAACATTGTAACGGAAAATTTAACCAACCCTCAACCTCGCCTGCCCAAGCCGCTTTGAGCAACTGATCCTGAAGCAGCAAGCCCTGGTCGCATCCTGACGGCAACTGGATCATCTGAAGGTTGCGAAGCATCCCGCCATACCACCAAGCCGCGAGACAAAAAAGATTCCCCAACTCAGTGGACGGATAGAGCCAGACGCCATCCTGATCTGGGAGTCGAGCCAACAATTGATCCAACTGCGGCAGTTCGATCCGGTCAGGGAAATACCCCTCCGTTTCAAGTTGCTTGACCGATCCCTCCACATAATCCCGCTCCACCATCGCCGTGATGACATCCGTCGATTTCGCTTCAACCGAGGAGGGCAACAACGCATAACTCCAAACCATTTGGCTGATGGGCACGGGCGAAAGCTTCTCAATTTGAAACTCCAGCATCGAGGCGATCTCAGCAGTATCCGTGGTTGGTAACTGCACCACTCGAAGAAATACTTTTTCGGAAGGCAAGCAGGCTAAATTCAAGCGCGGTTGGTAAAGCGTGTGCCAGTCCTTGCCGACAAGCTTCACTGGCAAGGACGACGCAAGACCGACCGCAAGTGTTGTTTTCAGGCTCGGGTTACCCTTGTCGACGCCGAACTGCCAAAACTGCCGCCCAGTCGGTGAAACATGGACCACGTTACATGTATGAATGGATTGGGGCTTTTTCATGGTTTCAAGTCTTCCACTAGTGCCCCCATGTGCTCCTCCGACTGAGTCACACGCAAAACCTCTTCAATTGTAGTTTGACCCGCCATCACCTTGATCCATCCGTCACTTCGCAACGTCCGCATCCCGCCTTCGACCGCTTTAGCCGCAATCGTGGACGCAGCGGAACGGTTCAGTATCAAAGGTCGCAGTTGTTCAGTCAAAATCAGTAATTCGTAAATCCCCATTCGCCCTTGATAACCCAGTTGCCGACACAACTCACACCCTACCCCTTTGAAAAATTTTGCCGTCTCAATCTTGTCTGCTGGAAACCCGATTTTCAGCAAGTAATCCCGCTCGACTCGCTGCTCAGTCTTGCAATGTTGACAGATGGTTCGGACCAAGCGCTGCGCCAAAACCGCCTCCACCGAAGAGGCCACTAGAAACGGCTCGATCCCCATGTCGATCAACCTCGTAAAGGCACTAGGGGCGTCGTTAGTATGCAGAGTGCTAAACACCAAGTGACCGGTTAGAGCCGCGCGAATCGCAATCTCCGCCGTCTCTAAATCACGCACCTCACCCACCATGATGACGTTGGGATCTTGACGCAAAATGTGACGCAGCCCCATCGCGAAGGTCAGTCCAATATCCGCACGCACCGCGATCTGGTTGATCCCCTTGAGCTCATACTCCACTGGTTCCTCAATAGTGATGATCCGTTTATGCACGGAGTTAATCGTACTGAGGAACGCGTATAACGACGTTGATTTTCCTGCGCCAGTCGGCCCCGTCACCAGCAAAATACCGTGAGGCTTAAGCACGATCTCACGCAACGCATTTTCTTCCGCCGGAGCAAACCCAAGCTTTTCTAAACCGAGAAAAATTTTACCACGAGTCAACAGACGCAACGACACGCTCTCGCCATAGACAGTCGGCACGGTGGAAACGCGGATATCGATTTCCTCCCCCTTAATCCTCACATTGATCCGACCATCCTGCGGAAGTCGTTTCTCCGAAATGTTCATCCCTGCCATCACCTTGATGCGGGAAATAAGTGCCGCTTGAAACCGCTTCAACTGCGGCGGCATCGGGGTTTGATGAAGGATGCCATCGATCCGATACCGAATCCTTAATTCATCCTCAGCAGGCTCGAAATGAATGTCCGTCGCCCGATCCTTGAACGCTTCCCAGATCACCTGGTTGACGAACTTAATAACGCTGGCCTCTTGATCCCCCTCGGTAATTTCCTTGTCCGGGCTAATATCCAGATCCAAGGCTTCGTCCTCGTCGAGTTCCTCCAGCGTCTCCGCGCCCACACCATAATAACGCTTTAATGCCTTTTCAATCTCGCCGCGTGGAGCCAGCCCAAACTTTACAGGAGATTGTGCTGCAAACTGCACAGAATTGAGTAAAGCCGAGTCAAAAGGGTTGCTCACGGCAACTTGTAACAAATTACCCTCGAAGGTAAGTGGTAACACAGAATGCTGAAATGCCACCTTGGTCGGAATCCGCTTTTGAGCCTCGGCCGTGACCGCTGTTTTGGACAACTCAAAAAAGGGCCACTCGAGCGCAGTAGCTAACTTTTGCAGGAAGGTTTCCTCTGCCAAGCCCGACTCTCGGCTAAAAAAACCCAACATTGACTCGTTAGAGCCGTTTTCCGACGCGATCCTCCATGCCTTCGTCCACTCCAGAAATTGCCCCGGGGTGGCTAAAGCGGCATCCGCCAAGACGTTCTTAATCGATCTCAGAGCCATTGTGGTTACTTTTCAACATCCTAACGCTGTATACAAACCAATCTTAGGAAAGTTGCGACCCATTTGCCAACTTATTGAGGACAAAGGAACTAGAGCCTTTGGATCCAGCTCATTGGTTGTCACAGAATCCCCTTAGCCACCACCGTTCGAATGGCAGCTCTCCATCCGCAACCAACGGCGGAACGAACTGCAAGCACCAATTTTGGTGACTCAACGGATTTAAAATAGTTTGAGAAATATATTGCCATTCTCCGGCCAAACGGAAAAGATGCCTCTTCTGTTAGAGTTTTGTTTGTTTTACAGGCTTGGTGAGTCGTCAACGGGAGTTAATTCTGGGATGGCATCGAAACCCGATCAACGGGAACAGTCTGCAGGCGCACAGCCTTCCAGAAGTATTACATGAGTCACAAATTGTTTGTTGGGAATCTTTCCTTCAATACTAGCGAAAACGACCTCCAGGACGCCTTTGCAGCGCATGGAACAGTCATCGAAGTCAACATCATGCAAGATCGCATGACGAACCGCCCACGTGGGTTTGGGTTCGTGACGATGGAAACAGCCGAAGGTGCACAGGCCGCGATTGGCGCAATGAATGGTGCCCAAATGGACGGACGCGCGTTGACTGTCAACGAAGCTCGTCCTCGCGAAGATCGTCCGAGCGGCGGCGGCGGCGGTGGTGGTGGTCGCGGCTACGGCGGCGGCGGTGGCGGTGGCGGCGGCGGTGGTGGTCGCGATCGACGCTACTAATCAAAGTCTGATCCATTCAGGATCAATTTAACAAGACGTGAGGCTCTCGAGTCTCACGTTTTTTTGTTAACCTCAAAGCATTGAGGCTGGTTCAAACACGACGACTCACCTGTGTGAAAATCCATTTTCCAACAAAACCTGTTGACCAAGGCACAAAGAGCTTGTTAGTTTCGGTGTCGAACGAATGCATGGAGTGGCCACTGTGGAACTCCCGAGGTGCGTTGGTTGGTTGATTGCTGGTCGCCCGCCATTCCCATGGAACGCGGGCTTTTGATTTTTGCGGGCAGTTAACTCAATCCTTTACTGGTTGGATGACCCTGAGTGAATTAGACATCTATGCGACATACGATTTCCGTGTTGGTCGAGAACAAGTTTGGTGTGCTGACCCGCGTCGCGGGCCTCTTCAGCGGCCGTGGTTACAATATCGATACCCTGAATGTCGCTCCGACTCAGGAACCGAACACTTCACGCATGACCATCGTAACTCGCGGGGACGATGCTACCCTCGAACAGATCGTCAAACAGCTTAATAAGTTGGTTGATGTCCTCAAAGTCGAAGATTTTCGAGAGAACGAATACGTCGATCGCGAATTGGTTCTGGTCAAAGTTGGCGTTGATTCCAACTCCCGCGCCGAAGTCATGCAGATCACGGATATTTTTCGCGGCAAAATTGTTGATGTTCAGCCCAAAAGCCTCACCATCGAGATCACCGGTGACGAGAGCAAGGTGGAAAAATTTCTCGAACTCATGCGCACTTTTGGTCTGCTGGATCTGACTCGTACTGGCAAGGTTGCCCTGCCCCGGAACTGATTTTTAACTAGAACCTCGAACCTAATTATTAAACCACATGCCCGCAAAAGTTTATACGGACAAGGACGCTGATCTCAGCATTCTGCAAAACAAGACACTCGCCGTCCTCGGCTTCGGTTCCCAAGGCCATGCGCACGCGCTGAACCTTAAGGAGAGTGGTCTGAACGTCATCATCGGCCTCTACGAGGGCAGCAAATCCATCGCTGTTGCTAAAGAAAAAGGCTTTGAGGTTTATCTCACTGCTGAAGCCGTGCGACGCGCCGACGTGATCATGGTAGCTTTACCTGATACGAAGCAACCTGCTGCCTACGAGAAGGACATCGCTCCGAACCTCACCAAGGGCAAAACAATTCTGTTCTCCCACGGATTTTCCATCCATTTTAAAACCATTGTCCCCCCTGCAGGTGTCGATGTCATTCTGGTAGCCCCCAAGGGTCCAGGACACATTGTCCGTCGCCAATTCACGGAAGGAAAAGGGGTCCCCGCGTTAATCGCAATTTTCCAAAACCCGAGCAAGAAGGCAAAAAAGGTCGCGTTGGCTTGGGCCAAGGGCATCGGTGGCACCCGCGCCGGTGTGATCGAGACCACCTTTAAGGAAGAGACCGAAACCGATTTATTTGGTGAACAGACAGTGCTCTGCGGCGGTGCCAGCGCGTTGGTGCAGGCTGGTTACGAGGTATTGGTCGAGGCCGGTTATCAACCAGAAATGGCCTACTTCGAATGTTTACATGAGCTGAAACTTATTGTGGATCTCATGAACGAGGCCGGTATTAGCGGTATGCGTTTCTCCATTTCCGAGACGGCTAAATGGGGCGACGTCAGCGTGGGTCCCAAGATTATCGATGCGAGCGTTAAGAAACGCATGAAGCAAGCTCTCAAGGAAATCCAGAACGGCAAATTCGCCAAAGGCTGGGTTGCGGAATACAAGGGCGGCTACAAGAAATACAATGCGTTGCTCAAGAAGGGTGAAACCCACAACATTGAAAAAGTGGGATCTCGCCTCCGGTCACTGATGCCTTGGATGCAAAAACGGTCAATCAAAGGCTCACAAGCCTCCTACTAATCCCCTTACCCTTAGGTTTCTCGAAGGCACCACCGTCCCACGGTGGTGCCTTTTTTTGCGGAACGACAGTGTTTAAACGCACACCAGACCACCGGCTGGGCTTCGGTGATCTCTACATGAATGTGGATGGTAAATTAAAACTACCGGCTTATTTCTTCGACGGTCTCTTGGTTGCCGCACTGTGGACTTGGGCACTCACACGCAATCGCAAACCGTTAAGCCGAATGAAACCAGTGGCATCATCTTGATTGTAGGCTTTCGTTGGAT
>WBXJ01000141.1 GCA_008933045.1 Verrucomicrobiota bacterium | reverse complement strand
TTCCGCCAATCACACGCATGTCGCAATCTTGGCACGCTATGCGCCGTGATAAAGCCAAAATGTCGAGAAACCGAAATAGCATGGCCCGCTATTTTTATAAATCCCCGCTTGAGACTAACCATGAACACGGTCAAGAATTGCTAAAGCTGAATGTTTAACTCATTGCTTATGCTGAACCTTGCGCGACTGCCAGTTCCTGAAGACAACGCGGCTATCGCGCTCCGTCGTCTCGAAGCTGGGGAGCGAGTTGAGCTACCGGATGGTTCGGTAACACTTCCTCACACCATTCTGGAGGGCCATCGGTTTGCCGTCCGCTCCATCCGTGCAGGTGAACCGCTTCTGTCTTGGGGACTACCCTTTGGTTTAGCTCGAACTCAGATTTCGCCGGGGGATTATTTGTGCAACGAAAAGATTTTGCTCACCTTTGCGGAGCGCCGCGTCGGGTTCCATTATCCGTCGGTGCCAAATTTCTCAGATCATCGAGTGAGTTTTGTCTTTGACGAAACTACATTTCAACCAGGTCGGCAGGTGTGCGCAGCAGAGTCGCCTCGGAGTTTTCAGGGGTTCCTCCGCGAGGGAACGCGAGGGGCTGGGACGCGCAACTACGTCGTCGTACTTGGGACAACGGCACGCACCGGCAGCCATGCCAAGAGTATCGCCCAACAGTTTCAAAATGTGCGCGCAAGTTTTCCGAATATCGATGGCGTCGTGGCAATCGCACACACCGAGGCGGCAGGCCCCAATCACCCAAATAATTTTGAGACCACCCTTCGCACGCTAGAGGGATTTTTGTTGAACTCAAATGTAGCCGCGTTCCTCGCCCTTGATCTCGGTATGGAACCGTTGACCAACGTGCATTTGCTCAACTCACTGAGCCATCGAAAGAACCTTCTAGATTCGATTCCACATCATTTTCTCACTCTCGATGGCAACCTCAGTCAGGGATTAGCAAGGGCGGCAGAGGCTGTTGCCGCGCTCTTGCCGCAAGCGAACGCGTGCCGGCGCACCGCCGTTTCCCTGCGGCATTTGAAGATCGGTTTGCAGTGTGGGGGATCCGACGCGTTCAATGGCATCTCCGCCAACCCGCTCATTGGTTGGATCGCGAAGGAAACACTTCGTCACGGGGGCGTCGCAAACCTCTGTGAGACGGATGAACTCATCGGGGCTGAGCCAGATATTTTGAGCAATGTGCGCGATGTATCGACCGCATACGCCTTTCTCCGCCATCGGGATCAATTTCAGGCGTGGGCACATCGACACGGGCATAGTGCCGACGGGAATCCATCCGGCGGGAATCTGTTTCGAGGTCTCTACAACATTTCGATCAAATCCATTGGTGCCGCGCGTAAGCGTGACCCCTCCGTCCGTCTCGACTACGTCATCGATTTTTCAGAACCCATGCCTGAGGCCGGATTTTACTTCATGAATAGTCCGGGCAATGACCTTGAAAGCATCTCCGGGCAAGTCGCATCAGGATGCAATCTGATTCTTTTTGCTACTGGAAACGGTTCCATTACCAACTTCCCGTTCGTGCCAACGCTGAAGGTGATGTCCACCACAAATCAGTTTCGTGGCCTCTCTCGCGAAATGGATTTTAACGCGGGGCGTTTTCTCGACGGTGAGCCCATCGATGCTTTGGGCGCGGAAGCGTTCGAGTTTGCCGTCGAAGTAGCGAGTGGTCGATCGAGTGCTGGCGAGAAAGCGGGCCATTCCCAAGTGCAACTCTGGCGTGATTGGCACCTCTCATTAAACTCGTCGCCTACCAACGACACCGAAGGCACTGCGTTTTTTCCTGCGGCTGTTCCGCCCCCACTAGCTGGTTCCGTTGATGTGCGTCGGGTCTGCGATTGGGGAGTTTACCTCATCGTACCGACCAGCCTTTGCTCGGGTCAAGTCGCACAGAAAATGGTCGAGCGTTTCAACAAGGAAACGAGCAGCTACCGGTTTGTTACTTTACCACATACGGAGGGTTGCGGTGTCTCAGGTGGTGAATGCGAGCGACTCCTCCTCAGTGCCATGACGGGTTATCTCGTCCATCCGGGAGTGCGCCGAGCTTTGCTGCTGGAGCATGGGTGCGAAAAAACGCACATCGACTCGTTTCGAAATTTTATGACCACACGAAGTCTAGATTTCGCAAGTCTGGGCACATCCAGCATTCAACGTGATGGAGGGCTGGAACGTGTTACTGAAAAAGTGCGAGATTGGTTTGATAAAACCTCAGATCGTTCCTCTTCACAATCGGGTATCCGCTCCAGCAGTTTTTTGCGCGTGGGCCTTTTGATCCCAGCTCACCTCGATCCGCATCAAGGTTCTCGTGTGAGAGAATTCATCGAAACCCTCACCGCCAGCGGAGTTGTTGTGTGTCCAGTCGAAACTCCGTGGCTCGATCCGCTGACCACCAATCCGCTCGATTACGGCCAACCATTTTCATTACCTGGTCTCCATTTCATGCACTGCCCGACACAGCAACCCATCGAAATCCTGAGCGGGTTAGGTGCGACGGGAGTTGACGTGCTCGTTCTGTTTTCTGATTCACACGCTTGGCCCGCGCATCCATTCATTCCTACTCTCCAAATTGGCTTCACAATGGAGGAGGGTTTCGATGCTAATTTTTCTCACACAAACAAGGAGTGGTTGGCACGAGTGACGGAGGCCGCTGCGGGTCGAATGCTTCCAGCCATGCAAGCACGCCACCAAGTTAGCTTCCAGATCACACGCGGCTATACCGGCGTGTCCCTCTAAATTTAATCTCAACAAATCATCCCAAAGCTTCCACACTGATAGAATGAATTTGAAGCCTCTCAACCAATCATCAGGCACTGTCTGCATCCTCGCTGGTGGGCAGAGTCGCCGCATGGGAAAGCCAAAACCGAACGTCGTGCTTCGAGGGAGGTCATTCTTAGATTGGGTAAAGACCGCTGCGCAATCCATCGGCTGGCCCGTGGTGATTATCGATCAAGATCGTGTCGCAGGATTAGGCCCGCTCGGAGGAATAGAAACTGCCTTCAGCGAAACAAAAAGCGAGCTCCTCCTATTTCTCAGTTGCGACATGCCGTTTGTCGATCGGGCACTACTCCAACATTTGATCCGTCAGTTGCGCCAGTCCGATTCTGGGGTGTTTACTGTCGTCGATGGATTCGTCGGATTTCCGTTTCTGCTGCGTCGCTCCGCATGGCCACATCTGACCACCTGTCTCGAAGCAAACACCCGTTCGTTACAAACTCTCGCGAGCACCTGTGCTGCCCGACGTTGGAAACTTCCAGTGATCCTCAACGCTACAATTCGCAACATCAACACTCCTGACGACCTTCGTGCAGCGGAGGCTTCGCTTGACCAACAGGATGCCGAGGGATCCGTTTTGATGCTGAAAGATTTGCTGATGCGTCGCGATTCCATTCCCATTCTTTGCGGAATCCATTGGACCGTGCGGAAAGGGGAGCACTGGGTAATTTTGGGTGCTAACGGATCCGGAAAAACCTCATTGCTGAGTGCCATCACGGGCTACATGACGCCCACTGGTGGACACATTTGGGCTCTTGGTAAAAAATACGGCCGCTCAGATTGGCGCCAGCTCCGCAAAAAGATCGGGTTGGTGAGTTCTTCGATTCGCCAGATGATGGCCGAGAGCGAACCAGCCTTACACACCGTCGCTAGCGGTCGTGCTGCTGTGATCGATTCTTGGGGCACACCCTCAAAAACTGATTTAAGTGCCGCCCGCAAAATTTTAAGATTGGTGGAATGCGATTATTTAGCGGATCGGGCTTGGTCGGTTCTTTCGCAAGGCGAGCGTCAACGCATCCTGATTGGTCGAGCACTCATGGCCCGTCCGAATTTGCTCATACTCGACGAGCCTTGTGCTGGTCTTGATCCGGTGGCACGCGAGCGATTTTTAGAATTCATCGAACGTCTGGGAAATGATCCAGCAGGCCCGACTCTCGTCCTCGTGACCCATCACGTGGAAGAAATTACTCCGGCATTCACGCACGTGCTCATGCTTCGCGAAGGTAAGGTGCTTGCTAGTGGTCCAAGAAAACACAGCCTCAATTCTAAGAATCTTTCAGCGACTTTTGGTGCCGATATAAAACTGCGTGCTCACGGTGCGAGATTGATCGCTAACATCAAACTTTGATCCGTTAACCACCAGCAACGATTTGCACGATTTCCAAACGATCGCCAGCGCGCACTACACGTCCCGCAAATTCCGATGGAGTCACCGCCTCACCGTTATGCTCAACCACAACGCTTCGTGGAAGAAGTTTTTGCGCGATGAGAAAACTCTCCAGACTGCATGGCACAATCGCTTTTACCGAATTCCCGTTTGCTGTGACACGACCTTCACTCATGCCGTTAGTGCAGTATCCCAATCCTTAAAAACAGGCTCATATCCGAGGCGCGAAACCATCGCTGCTACCTCCAACGGGGTTCGATCATCCGCAATGTCGAATTGCCCCGTGGCGTTTGTAGCGCGTGCGGGCTGCGGCGCAAACTCGCTGGCCCCGTCGGCTAATGGAATAATGCGACCTCGTTGCGTGCGGTGGATATTATCCTTACCTGCTCCAGTGTAACCCCCGGGCTCCGTATGGCTGCCCGCAGACATATGGGTGATCCCCAGCGGAATCAGATTATCACGCAGGGTCGCGGGTTCACGTGTGGACAAAACTAAACCAACATCCGGAAAAACCAACCGAAACGCGCAAATCAACTGCACCAACTCCCGATCGCTCAAGGAGGTCAGCGGCTCAAATTCTCCAGCATGCGGACGTAGACGAGGCAACGAAAGCGTGAGCTGAGCTCGCCAGCAGTGACGCAACAAATAATCGGCATGAGCCGCCAAAGCCAATGCCTCGACTCGCCAATCGCTCAACCCAAAAAGGGCTCCGATTCCCAACCGTCGAAAGCCTGCCTCGTAAGCACGCTCAGGCGTTTCCAGGCGCCAGTCAAAATTCTTCTTGGGCCCTGCCGTGTGCATTTCATCATAAACGAGCCGATCATAGGTCTCTTGATAAACAACCAACCCTTCTGCCCCAGCCGCAACCAACGGTCGATAATCCTCCGTTTCCATCGGCCCGATCTCGAGAGATATCCCCGGTATCTCGGCCTGCAACACCGCAACACATTCCGCCAAATAAGTCGTCGAAATAAATTTGGGATGTTCCCCAGCCACCAATAAAATATGCCGAAACCCTTGCGCCTTCAACGCCCGTGCCTCAACGGCTACTTCCTCAGGGTTTAACGTCACCCGTAGAATCGCGTTGTCCCTTGAAAAACCGCAATACTTGCAGTTGTTAATGCATTCGTTAGAAAGATAAAGCGGCGCAAAAAATCGGATGACTTTTCCAAACCGTTGACGCGTTAGTTCCTGCGATCGCTGGCTCATTGTTTCGAGACTTGCCGAGGCAGCTAATGAGAGAAGGTCTGGAAAATCCGACAGTGTGAGCCGTGGTTTTCCCAACACCTTTTGCACCGCGCTCGAGTTGGCTGAGTCGGCACGGGTCATCCATTCCCCGATGGGCAACTGATTAAACTGTGAAACAAAACTCATGACAGACCATCGATGCTAAGCCAGTTTTAACCGCGGTCAAGGAGTGCTCCCGTTAACGCCCTCATCTGCGAATCCAAAAGTGCCACACTCTGTTCAACTAAATCAGGACTCACCGGCCCATCCGTCAGATGCGGAATTGTGACTAGTGGCAATTGGGGAAAATACTCACGCAGCAAATCGGCGTTTCCTTCAGAAGAATCATCCGGAACCATTGGCTCCGTTAACGCAACTGCGATCCGTGAGATTCCCGAAGCTTTCAAGGCTCCTATTGTCAGCCGCAAATGATTGATAACACCCAGCCGATTGGGTGCCACGACCAACACAGGGCATTGCCATTCATGAATCAGCTCAATCGCGGAAAACCCCTCTCCCAAAGGAGATAGCAGCCCACCGGCTCCCTCCACCAAAAGAATATCTGCACGGCCTGCAAACCCTCGCAACTGCTTGGAGACATCCGAAAGATTGACACAGACCCCCTCTCGACGAGCCGCCAACAGAGGTGTGATGGGTGCTCTGAATGCGAAAGGGTTGATTTGATCAAGTGTAAGCTCCTCGCCATCCCGTGCCCCTTTGAGCATAAGTGTGCGGAAAAATTCAGCGTCCTCACGTCCCCCCGATGAGAACGGTTTCCATCCCAGCACACGCGAATCCGATCGCTGAAGCCACTCTAAAAGTAACCCCGTTAAAACAGTTTTCCCCACACCGGTATCCGTCGCGGTAATGAAAACAACTAAGGGCTGGGCGCTCATTTCCAATGAAAATAGAGAATCGGTATTTCAGTGCGGCTGCGTCGGTGGACTAACGCCACAAACTGACGTTTATATCCCCCGATTTCTGCATCCACCGTGATTTCAAAAAGGAAGCTCTGCACGGTCAAAAAATTACGAATCACTTGCATGATTTGTGGATCCAGCCCCGGCACGTTGATTAATTCCCCAGTGTTGATGAACGGAATATCATCCTCCGAACCGGGTGAATTATCAGAACCGTTACGACTCGCAACAATCGCCTGAGCCATCTGAGCATCCACCCCAGGAAGCAATTGCAAGACCTCAGTCGAAGCCGTGTTTACATTCACCGCAACGCCACTCCCCGAAATTGGCGTAAAAAGATCCACCAGACCGAATCCCGAACCGGATGGCAACGGCCCCTCATCCATCAACCCGCTGTGTGGTCGGCGTCGATGCCCTCCCGGCCCACCTACAGAATGGCCTGCACGACTCGAGCCGAAGTAGACCGCTGGCGTTACTCCCTTGATCAGAAGCAGTTCAGAGAGATCATCAATGGGCCCATTTTTTGCAAAGTAAGGCCGCTTCAAGTCCATCCGCATATAATCACGGCTCTCAGCTCCGTGCGGGCGCGTTTTCTCATCGGGATCAGTCCAGTCCAAATACGAATCGGTGATTGTCGAAATCTCGGAGCCATCCACCCCAATTACGTCCAAGGCTTTTTCTAAAATAGCAGTGTTGTTTTCGTGAATCTGGGACAGGTTAAACTTCCGTTCCATATCCACAATTTTAACGGAGAACCGGCCCGGCCCCAGCTCATTATTGCTCAGATCAATATCCGCCAGAAGTTCGTTTGTGCCTCCCCAACCACCCGCCCACTTTTGGTTGAGCGCTGTGTAATTACCTTCCCCCGGCAGACCCAGTTGCATCGCTAACACATATCGGCCCAACTCCACACCCGACCGACCCAGAAACTCCATATCCGACTCATAGCTGCTATTGCGTGCCAACTTTGTTTCGACCTTCATCGTATAAGCAAAGCCACCAGCCAGAACGCTCAGAACCACAATCACGATCATCACGATGATGATAGCAATACCTCGGTCTTTTCTTGGAGTTAGGATCACCATGTCCCAAACACCGCATCCCTCTCTCTCGGTCCGCCCACACCTCTGCCGTCTCCAAAGCCCGAAGGGAGATGCTGCAATCCCCAGCCTAAATCGTCACCCGTCATCGCGCCTTCTCCAATCACTTCCACACCCGTTTGATTCCCGAGACCCGCAGCCCCCCGCAACTGTCCAGCCCTCGTTCCACCTGCCCCGACGCGAGCAATCGCGGTCCCTTCGATACGGATCGTTCGGATTGTCACAGGCTCCTTTCCGATTGCATTCTTATCCGTAAAGCTCAGTGCCACACGCATCATCCGTGGCATTTGATTCGTATAAAACCAGTCCGCAACCCATTCGCCTTTCCGCGCA
>WBXJ01000140.1 GCA_008933045.1 Verrucomicrobiota bacterium | reverse complement strand
TTCGGCACTCAGTCGGATGTGATGCTTTTTCTTTGGCATCACTCCCATCTATACAGGAAACTACTTAGTACCAGCTAATTCTTTTCGCGTATTACCATCACTCCATGAGTGACTTAGCACTAGGCCGCGGAACGACTCGCCATCGCGGTAGAGCGCGATGTGCTTTCCATCCGGCGAAAACAGCATGGGTTTTCCGCCGTCCACATCGGCAAGAGTTCTCTGCGTCACGACGGTGATGCGCGTGGCATCCGCAGATTCAAAGCCCTGCGGCTTTTCGTAAATCTTCGGCGGCGGTGTGAAAACGAGCTTCGGTTCGGGCGTGGGCGTCGGTGTTGCCACGACAACCGGCTTTGGTGGCGGCGGCTCGCTGAACAGGCCCGGAATGAACGGCGACAAAAGCGCCAGCACGCACCCGGCATAGAGCGCGTGGATGGGACGAAAAGTGAATGCGGGTTTTCCGTCCGCAGGGTCGGCGTCGAATGCGAGACGCACCGCGCGCCCGAGTCCGCCCATGAACATCGCGAACAGCGTGCCCGGCAGAATCGTCACCACTGCGGCGAGCAGTGTGCTGAGTCCTGCATCGGTGAGATGGCCCGCGCGCCCATGCAAAATCGTGGCGCGTGTCACAAGAAGGGAAGCGGCGATGAAAGAGGCCAGAAATCCGGCCCTCGTGGGGGCGTCACCGGATAATCTCATGGCAGAACGCGAACGCGAAGCTGTGGCAAGTCCAACGACGAATCCGGCGAGCGCACCTGCCGCGAGCATCGGCAAAATGGTCTGCGAAGGCACGCCCCACACCGAGAGGATTCCCCGAGACAAAACACTCGCCAACGGCCATGCAACCGCGGCGCAAATGATGGCGACGGTTACAATCACACCACGGGTGGCATTCGGGGAAGTCATCTCACATGGGAAATTTCACCTGCCGGATTGAAAGATGTTTTTTGCCCTGTTTGAAAGCAAAATTTTCCACTTGCCTCGGATCCGTTGATCCAAAAATGATTCAACCAGGTCTGCGGAATTGAATGAAAAGGAACGATTTCGCGTGTCGCCCGTAATCGAATCGGTTAAAGGCACTCTAGATCCCAAGAACAAATCAATGCGCCTCCTCGAAGAAGGTCAGATCATCCGCGACACCTACGAGGTGGAACGCTTCCTCGGTGAGGGGGCGTTTGCGGAAGTTTACCGGGTCAAGCATCGCTTCCTCGGCCGGCAGGCGATGAAGGTGTTCAAGCGTGTCGGGATGAGCCTAGATGACATCAACGACATGCTCGGCGAAGCCGTTCTTCTCTCCCGCATTGGCCATCCGAACATCGTCCGCGTTTTCGACGCCAACGTGACCGAATCCAAACGAGGTGTCTGCGGCTACTTCACGATGGAGAATGTTCCAGGCGGCAGCTTGGATAAATTCTGGCACTCGCACGGTGTTCATTTGGTGCCCATCGAAACGACGCTCGATTTGATGAAACAAGTCTGTCGTGGGATCGCCCAAGCACACCGCGAGAATCCGCCGATCATTCATCGGGACATCAAGCCGCAGAACATCCTCGTGGGCTACGAAGCAGACGGACTCCGTGCGCGAGCGAGCGACTTCGGTCTCGCGAAGAAAGTGAACCCTCTCACGCTTCTGGCTACCGCTGCGGGCACGCTCTCCTTCAAACCACCTGAAGTGTTCACCCAGCAAAAGAGCGACTCGTGCGCCGGTGACGTATGGGCCATCGGCACCACGCTCTACCTTCTGCTCACCGACAAACTTCCGTTTCCATTGCCTCCGAATGCTACGTGGGACGCACCGGATTTGTTTGACGGATCATTTCCGCCGCCGTCGGAAATCAATCCCGACGCCAACAAGGCATTGGATCGCATTGTTCTGAAGGCTCTCGAAAAACGTCCCGAGGCTCGCTACGCGACTGCCAAGGAACTTTTGGATGCCCTGGAGCACTGGAAACCGGCAACATCGGAATCAGCAAGTGCCGCCACGTTCGTTTCCAGTGAGGCATCGAAGACGGTGCTCGGAGAGCAGTCACCAGCAAACGAACGAAGCGCTGAATCTCGCGTCGAACGTGCTTTTCAGGCAAAGCAGGCTGGAAGGCTCTCAGAAGCAGCGGATTTGATGGAGGAAGCTTTCAATAAGTCTCAGAAATTGAGGAGCAAATATGCCAATCAGGTGAAATTGTGGCGCTGTGGCATCAGTATGTGAGAGAAATGCGCTATGTCCCTTACTGACGACAACTCAAACTCAGGCCGCTCGCTGCGAAGCAATTCCACGCTCTGCAAATCGCTTCTCGACGCATCTACGCCAGAACTGTTCAGAAATAACGCATTCCGCATTACCGGACTACCCGTGGACGCGACAAC
The DNA here is from genome assembly GCA_008933045.1 of Verrucomicrobiota bacterium. Lineage (GTDB taxonomy): Bacteria > Verrucomicrobiota > Verrucomicrobiia > Limisphaerales > SXQI01 > SXQI01. The sequence goes on along the minus strand of WBXJ01000140.1, from coordinate 5,417 downwards.
ACGCGAGATCACGAAGCACGCTGATAAGCTCAAGATGATGGAGGAGCTTGGTCAGGGAAAGAGTGTGCATACCGGAGCTTTGGCGCTCAAAACTCCACCCACAGTTGATCAAATCCGGGAAGCGATTCAAAGACTCAAAGATCCAGAACTACGGATCATTGATGAGTTCTTTTGGTTCTGGCCTCGACAGTTTGGAAAGAGCTCATCCGACCCCGCTATCAAAGCTCTTGAAGGCGGTGATGCAGACGCCGCTTTAGAAATCTGGAAGGCACTGGAAACCAGTCCCTCCGATGGATTCATCGCGATGCACAATGTTGCAGTGTTGCGGCATCTTCTGGCTCTCGAATGGGAGAATCACTACGCCAAGACTGGCGAATTCGCGGACAAAAATAGGCAAAAGATTGAGAAGCTGTGGCGTTCCGCTTTCAAGAGATGGAATTTACTCGCCGTAGATGATCTGCTCTGGGAGAGCGTGAGTTCGCGAATCAAGCATCTGGATGACCCCCGTTTGACGAGCGGTTTCGCGCGCAGGATGCGTTCGACTTTGCCACAAGCGCTCGACAAAATAAATGCGGAGCTAGCCGTGCGTTACGCGGAGAGTGGACGGATGGACGTGGCTCAGGTTCACGTTCAGTTTATGCGCGAGACCAACGAAGGCCTCGACAACATCAAGGAGACTGCCGAGTTAGTGCTAATTCCCGCTACTAATCGAATAGAGCAGCAAATTCAGCGGGCAAAAGACCGCGCTGCCAAAGAACCCAAAGACGGACTGAACGCTGCTCGTGAACTTCTCGATCACGCTCGACAAACGCTTTCATTATTTGAACTATTTTTCGGGAAGAAAAGCGACGCGACGAATGAACTTTCGGATGAGATTGCCAATCTTTGTAATCTTATACCTATTGGCTACCATAAAGAGACTGGGGACAATAAGGGTTGCATCGCACTTTTGAATGCAGTCATGCCTATAGTGTCTTCAGTAGAGTTAAGGCGGCAGATCGAGAAGACACTTGAAGTTTTGAACGGCAATCTCGCATTCAAAACAGTAGAGCCTGCCCACGCGCTCCTGAAGAAGCTCCAAGATAGCAAGGAGCACCCGAGTGTTCGTCTTGCCCGCTTTGAAAGGGAAGTAGCTCCTTGTATTGTAGTGGTTTCTTTGGGCATTGAAACAACCGAAGCGCGCACTGATTTACTCAATAGTGCTGCAATAGTCTTGCGCACTATTTCCCTCGACGCCTGGAACGAACACCAAGACGTGACAACTGCGACGAATGCTAACAGCGTGGCCATGAAATACGCTTTCGATACTGAGATACGGCAGCGTTTGATAGAGGATAGCACAACTCTGCACGGAGTATTGCTCAGCAAGTCGGCTCAGAATACGCCGAAGAGTGGCGCTGGCTGTCTCGTTATGCTGGGTGCTGTTGCGTTGCTTGTGCTTACAGGACACTACGTAGCAAGCAACGCATTTGCTACCACACAAAAGTCCGCATCGCCAGTGTCACAAGCTACTCGCGAGAACGACGCACACAGCGCACCAAGTTATCAACAAGAGCAGAAATTCGGAGAAATGAGAAAGGCTATACAAAAGCAAAGCGGGAAACAGACATTGGACGGGTTCACTATCCACTAAACAGCTAGTTTTATCTACCCATCATAATGAAACAACCAAATGAATTCAAAATTCCTGAAGTGAGATTCCCTGATGGGGACTCTCTTATTGAAAGAGCAATACAGATCGAACGTTCATTGCTTGCGAGCGTGCAAGGTAAAATCGGCGGCGAAGAAGTTCGCCACTCAGTTCCTCCGAGCTTCGTTAAGGGTATGGCGGACATTGCAACAAATGCTTGGAAGGCGAAGACAAGAATGCTCGATGGAGCTTCAGGTGAAGTGCGTGAGGAGATGAAGCGCGTTTATCGACACATTGAGAGCGTGCTCGAAAGTTTGCAGACGATGGGGCTGGAAGTGAAGAATCACACTGGCGACGCTTTCGATTACGGCCTTCCATTGAAGGTCATCACAACGGAGCCAAAACAGGGCATTTCTCGTGAATGCGTTACCGAAACCATCAAGCCAACAATCTATTGGCAACAACAAATCATCCAAATGGGCGAAGTGGTCATTGCGACCCCCGCCTCAACAGAAGCAAAACTATGAGCAGAACAACTATCGACTTCGGAATTGATTTAGGGACGACCAACAGCGCCATCGCTGTGCTCAAAGAAGTCGCCGCAGAAATTATCAAGAACAACGACCAGCACGATATAACCCCTTCTGCCGTCAGCATCGACAAGAAGGGCGCAACTCGCGTCGGGTTCCGCGCCAAAAATGTAATTTGCGACTCGAACAAGGAGGATGCTCATGTGGAGTTCAAACGACAAATGGGGAGTAATCACGAATACCGATTCGAGAGTGCTGGAGAAAAGCACAAGCCGGAAGAACTGTCGGCGCTCGTCCTGAAGGAGCTTAAAGGTGACGTGCAGCAACTCATGGGCGAAGTCGTTGAGGCGGCAGTCATCACCGTTCCGGCAGCGTTCGAGTTGCACCAATGCGATGCTACGCGCAAAGCCGCACAGCTTGCGGGATTCAGGGAAAGCCCACTGTTACAAGAGCCCGTGGCGGCAGCGCTTGCCTATGGCTTCCAGGCTGATCAGGAGAAAGCTTACTGGCTCGTCTATGATTTTGGCGGAGGCACTTTCGACGCAGCTTTAATCAAAGCAGAAGAAGGCACCATTCACGTCGTCAATCACGGCGGCGATAACTTCCTCGGTGGTTCAGACATGGATTGGGCCATCGTAGAGCAAGTTCTTGTTCCGCGTCTGCTCGGTGAATTCGACCTGAAAGATTTCACCCGGGGCAACAAACAATGGAGGCAGGCGTTTGCAAAGTTGAAGCGCTCTGCTGAGATCGCCAAAATCGACCTCTCCCGCAGCGAGCGTGCTACGCTGGAAGCCTGCAAGTTCGCAGACAGCAACGGAGAGGAAATCGAGTTCGAGTGCGAAGTGAGTCGAAGTGAACTGCTTAGGGTTGCGGAGCCACTCATCATCCGCTCAACAGAGATTTGTAAGCGCGTTTTGCAGGAAAAAAATCTCGGCAAGGATGCGGTGCAGAAAGTCATTCTCGTCGGTGGCCCCACGCTTGCCCAATACTTCCGCGAATTGCTCGTGAGTAATCTTGGTATTCCGCTTGACCATAGCGTTAATCCGCTGACAGTTGTTGCACGGGGTGCTGCCGTATTCGCAGGCACTCAACGATTCAAGGGCCGCACGGCTGCTCCACTAGCCGCCGGAGAATACTCGATTGACCTCAAACACAAACCCGTTGGGATTGATAGTGCTCCGATGGCTGGCGGAAAAGTCTCCGGGCCGTCCACGCAAGACTTCACAGGTTTTTCGCTCGAACTGGTGAACACGAAGACGCAGTGGCGGAGCGGAAAGATCTCGCTCCGTGCCGACGGTGTATTTATGGTCGATTTGCACGCGGAGCGTGGTGAGCGGAACAAGTTTGCAATCGAGCTATTGGATCCCAGCGGAAGAAAGCAGAAGACGACTCCAGACACGCTGACTTATACAATCGGGGCTGTTGTCGAGGAGCAGACACTTCCCAACTCGATGGGGATTGCTCTCGCAAACAATGAATACTACAGGTTCTTTGAAAAGGGACGTGGATTGCCGCAGAAGGCCACACACGACTTTCGGACCACTCACACAATTCGGCAGGGTCAAACGGGCGAGTTAATCAGGATTCCAATCGTCGAAGGAGAGAACGACTTGGCGGATCGCAACCGTCATATAGACGACCATTTCATCGACGCTGCGAATATTCGCCGTGATCTTCCTGCCGGCAGTGAAGTGGAAGTCACTCTTCGCATGGACGAGTCACGCATTATCACCGTCACTGCGTTCGTGCCGTTCCTTGATGAAGATTTTTCCGCGAAGGTAGTTCTGCGGCACAAGGCGGCAGATTCAGATTTTCTAAGAAAGGACTACGATGCAGAGATGCGGCGGTTTCGTGAAGTAAAGGCGAAGGCGGCTGACGCGGAAGGTGAGAGCGCTGGGCGATTGGTTCAAAATGTTGAGGACTCTCCATTGATGCAAGAGGTTAAGGAGGCTGTCGCCGCAGCGAAAGGCAACCCGGACGCAGCGGCGAAGTGTGAGAAGCGCTTGCTGGAACTGAAGCTCAAGCTCGATGAAGCTGCTGACGCACTCGAATGGCCTGCTTTAGTTGCGGATGCTCGGAAGGAACTCGAAGACCTAATGGCAGTCGCAGACCGCAGTGGTTCACAGGGCCAAAAGGACAAAGCGGCTGAACTTTCCGGTGAGGTCGAGGATATAATTCTCGCACGCAAGACGGATCGCCTACGCAAGAAGATTGACCAAGTCCAAAGCCTCTACTGGGAGATCGTTTTCGCTCAGCCAGGGTTCTGGGTGAATCAGTTTCAACGAACGGAAAAAGAGCAGGCACGGATGACAGATCAAACGCGGGCAACACGCCTCCTTGAGCAAGGCCGCGACTGCATCGTCAAAAACAACATCAACGGGCTGCAAAGCATCGTGAGGCAACTTTGGGTTTTGCTACCGCGCGAAGTCGTTGAGGCTGAAAAACGTGGTTATGGCGCGGGCTTGATTCATTAACCGGATTTCGTGCCCATGAACCACCTAGAGAAACCGCCACAGCTCCTGCACGACGCACTGAAAGAGTGTTTCGACCAGATTCGCTTTGCCCGAGCCGCTGAACTGGCTCGATCCCGTCGCTACCTTGAAGCAGAGGGCCTTCTCTCATCGAACGGTCGGGTATCATCTGTTCCACGAGAACTCGATTTGCTCGCCCGTATTTCTGCGCAACAGCGCCAGTATGCACGCGCTTGCCGTCTATGGGAGGCCGCGCTCAAGCAGTCTCCCGGCAATACGGAATACGCACGCGCAATCGAGTGCGCAAAGGCCGCGGAGCATTTTCAAAAGAAGCTACGAAAAGTGGCGATGATCTCACTCTTGGCCTTTTCTGCGGCTGTCTTGGTTATAGCCGGTGGGAATTTTTTCCCTCGACGCTCTCCAACTGTGGCAAACGAAGGGGGGCAGCAGCCGGATGTTCACGGCAAAGCAACGCCGCCGCCGCGAATGTCCGAACCAACTCAAGTCCCGCAACCTGCATCGGCCACCCCAGAACCTGAACCGCCCCCTGCCACTCTAGCCGTTGCACCGGCACCGGCAACACCGACGCCTGCGCCTGCGACACCGAAACCTGAACCACCGGCTGCCACTCCAGCCGTTGCACCGCCACCGGCACCGGCAACACCGACGCCTGCGCCTGCGACGCCGAAGCCTGAACCACCGGCTGCCACTCCGCCCGTTGTGCCACAGCCTGCGCCAGCCACACCACAGCCTGCGCCTGCGACACCGAAACCTGAACCACCGGCT
>WBXJ01000139.1 GCA_008933045.1 Verrucomicrobiota bacterium | reverse complement strand
GAGCCGCATTGCTTCCTCATGGCGGTGGCAAGCGACTGGATCCGGACACCCCTGATTATCGGTTGCTGGTGCGTTGGATGTCGCAAGGTATGCCTTATGGCAAAACCAATGATCCGACCGTGATTCAGATTGAGGTTTTTCCTAAAGAGCGAAGTCTTTTCTTTGGGGCTGAACAACAATTGGTTGTGATGGCTCGGTATTCCGATGGCACAAGTGCCGATGTGACACGGAGCACTTTGTTTGAAGCCAATGATAAGAATTTGGCCAAAACAGATGCAAACGGCTTAGTCACCCTATCCGATCAGCCCGGGGACGTCGCTGTCATGGTGCGTTACCAGAGCAAGGTTGCTGTGGCGCGGTTAATCGCTCCGCTGGGTGCCCCGGTGGAGCACCTACCTGTGGCTCGCAATTTTATTGATGAAATTGTGTTCAAAAAACTCAAGGCGGTCGGGATGCCGCCATCCGAAATTTCCGACGATACTACCTTCTTTCGTCGATCGACTTTGGACATCGCTGGACGATTGCCTACTCCCGAAGAAGCTGAAAAATTTCTAGCTTCCAAAGATCCAAAGCGGCGTGACCTATGGATCGATAGCCTGTTAGCGAGCACTGATTACGCTGATTTCTTCGCGAACAAATGGAGTGCGTTATTACGCAACAAACGAGGAACCGGCACCCACACTCGAGGCACGTTTGCCTTTCACAGTTGGATTCGGGACAGTCTTGCGGAGAACAAGCCTTACGATCAATTCGTTCGCCAAGTAGTTTCTGCCTCTGGGGATCTGGCTGAAAATCCTCCCGTGGCTTGGTTCAGACAAGTCCGCAGCTCGAGTTCACAACTGGAGGATACGGCTCAACTATTCTTAGGACAACGGTTGCAATGCGCCCAATGCCATCATCATCCGTATGAGAAATGGAGTCAGGACGATTATTTTAGTCTGGCGGCTGTCTTCAACCAAACTGGCCGCAAGGGAGGCTCTCAACCCGGGGAAGAAGTGATCTTTCACCAAGGCGGTTTTGCCTCGGCAACGAACAAGCGCACGAAGCAAGACGTCAAGCCAGCGGCACTCGGCACCAAGCTGAATCAAGTAACCTCGGACGAGGATCCTCGTGCCGCCTTGGCAGATTGGTTCTCTTCAAAGACAAATCCGTTTTTTGCCAAGTCCTTGGTGAACCGATATTGGAAACATTTTTTTGGTCGGGGTTTAGTAGATCCGGAGGATGACATGCGGGAAACTAATCCGCCTTCGAATCCCGAGCTACTCGACGCGCTTGCTCAAAACTTTATCGCTAGCGGGTTCGATATGAAGCAGTTAATTCGGACGATTGCTCAATCTACGGTTTACCAGCTCAGTTCGATTCCCAATCAGTATAATGCTGCGGACAAACAATATTTCTCACGGTATTACGCCAAGCGACATCAAGCGGAAGTTTTGTTTGATTCCGTCAACCTAGTTCTCAAGACTGATAGTAAATTCTCAGGGCTCCCCACGGGGACGAGGGCTGTGCAGTTGCCTGATAACAGTTTCAACTCGTCATCGTATTTTCTCTCCGTTTTTGGGCGTCCCGAATCGAATAGCTCTTGCGAGTGTGAGCGGTCACAGGAAGTGAGCTTAGCCCAGTGCTTACACCTTCTCAATTCGAAGGAAATTCAAGAACGGTTGACGGCGGACGATGGTCGGCCTGCGTCGTTAGCGAACGATACCAAAACATCGAACCCACTCAAACTTCGCCAACTTTACATGCTAGCTTTCTCGCGTGAGCCTTCTACGAACGAAATCCAGTTCGCTCAGTCGTATCTTGATAAAAAGGGGGATCAACAGAAAAAAACTGCCTACGAAGATATTGTCTGGGCAGTCTTGAACACTAAAGAATTCCTCTTTAACCACTAACTTTCCGTGCGCCCACTCGTCGTGATTCAACAGTTTTGGGTGTCCTTTGTTGCGTTTCACCTCTGCCTAAGCTTGCAGGCAGAACTTCCACGAGCTCGATTGGATACGGTTTTTCCTCTCGGTGCTCGCCGAGGTACGGAGGTCGAGGTTCGTCTCACAGGGATCGATCTCGACGAAGCGTCGCAGGTGCTTGTTTTTGCACCGGGTGTGACCGCTGTCATCACAAACGTGCCCACGTTTCCGAGTCAGGATCATGTCGTGTGCCGGATTACTGTTCTCTCGAATGTGCCGCCTGGCCATTATGACGTGCGTGTCCATGGGCGGTTTGGGGTTTCGACCGCGCGCACTTTCGTCGTCAGCGATTTGCCTGAGGTCTCTGAGGTTCCAAGACATCACACTCGCAAAGAAGCCATGGGTTTAACAGTGCCTTGCATCGTCAACGGAACAGCTGACGTTGGCCTCATTGATTTTTATCGTTTCACGGCAAAAACAGGACAGAAATTCACCATCGATTGTGCGGCACGAACCTTGGATTCACGGCTTGAACCGGGCCTGATTCTCACGGATATGGAGGGTAATGAGGTGGCGAGAGGGCGGCAGGGTGCGCGGCTTCAGTTCACAGCTCGCAGCGACGCAGACTATATCCTCCAACTCCAAGACTCTCAGTTTAGAGGCAGTGCGGAGTTCGGCTATCGTTTGGAGGTTAGCTTTGCTCCTCGGTTCGATTTTGTGCTCCCTTTGGCGTTTAACTTCAACACTAACAACGCCCCAATGGATCTATTCGGTTACAATATTCCCAATGCGACATTGATGACGAATCAATGGTTTTTGGGGCAACAGGTGGAGGAATGTGCTTTATCGTCGAACTCTCCCCGGTATCGATTGGCTCCATCGCTGCAAAATATTTCTGAGGCATTTGCTGACTCCGTGGACCTCTGGCCGAATGGAGGAAACGTCGGTAGTGATCCAGTGCGGGTGGTCGAAAGTGTTTCGACGAATATCCTGCGGGAAATTGAACCGAATGATCGGATCGAAAATGCTCAGACGGTTTCCGTTCCCTGTGAAGTATCCGGTCAGTTCTATCCAGCTCGGGATCGAGATGGTTTCCAGTTTAGCGCGAAGAAGGGCGATGTCTATTTCATCGAGGTCGTTAGCCAACGTCTCGGAGTTCCGACCGCGCCCCATTTAGTCACTCAACGCCTCACTAAAAATGACAAGGGCGAATTGAAAGCCAACGATCTCAAGGAATCGGCTGATCAGGAGGCGAATTATGGGGGTGTAGAATTTAACACCAGCACACGAGATACTGTGCAACGGTTCGAGGCTCCGGAGGATGGCACTTACCGAGTGGTGGTTCGTAACCGTTTCGATTTTGGCGAACCACAGCCCCGACTTGTTTATCACCTGATCATCCGCAAACCCCAGCCAGATTTTCGCTTACTCGCCTGGGCGTTGCCATTGATTCAAACAAAGCCTGATACTCGGACTGCGGGGCCGTGGACGGCGTTCGTGCGTCGAAATGAATCCATACCGATCCGCGTTGTCGCTCAACGAAGAGATGGTTTTAATGAACCCATCCACATTGAACCCATCGGATTACCGCCAGGGGTTTCGTTCATTCCAACCTTCATCCCGCCTGACGCGAATTCCACAACCCTCTATCTCATGACGGCTTCCGAAGTCAAATCAGGAGCAATGACGATAAAGCTTCAGGGACAATCTGGAGAGCGAAAGCATTCGGCGCACGTCGCGATGACTTTGTGGGAGGTGGCGGATTACAATAATGATGCCATTAACTCAAGGTTGACTCGAGATGGCCTAGTTTTGGGGGTGAGTGACCGCGAGCAGTCGCCCGTGACGGTTTTCCCGGCGGAACGGAAAGTTTATGAGGTGGCAAAAGGCGGGAAAATCACTCTACCTATTAAGATTGAACGCCACGGCGAATTTACGGGACTTCTGAAATTTCGCGCGCTAGTAGATCCTGTGAAAGATTTTGAAGTACCCGCCAACGCTACCAACGCGACGTTGGAATTGGATTTGAGCCAAACCAAATTGGCGCAGGGTACGAATAAAGTGGAGTTGTTTGTTCAGGTTTCCGGTCGGTATCAACGGTTTGGACCCGAAGCAATAAAGGCTTCGGAGGGAGAGGTGAAATCAGCCCAGACCTCGTTCGAGGAAGCCTCAAAACTAGCCGCTGAGGCGGTGAGTAAGGAGAAGGAGAACCCAGAGGCCGCTGCGAAGGCCAAGGATTTAACAGCCAAAAAAGAGGCTGCTGCGAAGCGGGTTGAAGATTTTAAGCAACGCACCCAACCCAAGGACGTCACCGCGAGCTGTTTTGCGGAGCCGTTCCTAGTGTGGGTAAAGTGACGATCGCTTAGCGACGCATCGTGCCGGAGGCGGAAAGCTTCAGCATTTGGATGGCTTGAATCGCTTTTTGGTCTCCTCGAGCTGCGGCTGCAGCCAGTTGGCTCTGCACATCCCGCATGGAATCTCGCACTTGAGCCGCATCTTTATCGCTCAGCATTCCTTGACCAGCAACCGCTTGGGCTTCGATGAGTCGTGCCGCTGCGCTTTCAAATTCACGCTTCTTCAGTGCCTCGTCAATTTCTTGCACCACCGCGAATGAAGGGTTGGCTGCGTTCTCGGCCTTCTCCTTGGCCTTCGCGGCAGGGGAACTATCTGGATCGCTCTTGCTGCAACCTGAAATTGCACAGAGCAATGCCAGCGAAACACCTATCAGGGATTGTTTCAGGGTGTGATTCATAATCGGTGACAAGATTAACGACCAGTCTTTGACCCCGGACTGTTCCAAACGTCATTCTTGATCGCTTGGTTTGCCATCTTCAAAAATGCCGAGTACTTCATGAACTGGACGCCTCCACCAATTAATCCCACAGTGGCACCCCCTTTGACATCCAAGCCAGTGCGGATCACTTTTCCACCGGAGTGGCGTTGGGAGATTCCTTCAGTGGGATAACTTGAAACATCGTTAAAAAAGAACGGCGTCAGTTCGTCGGTCTCCCATTGGAGCACGTCGGTCGGTTTGAACATGGTTGATTTGTAAGTATTCGGTTTTTGACCGGAGAGCGCACCGTAACCGCAGACAGATCCATTCCACACATAACTGGAAATCACAACCTCACGTTGGGCGAATAAAACTCCCAATGACCCGTTTGTCTTATCCATGGGGCACATCAAGATTTTTGGGTTCTTCTGATAGGGGTAGAGTTGGCCTGTTTTGAAAACTTCCAATTGATTGGTGATCCGCTTCTGTAGACCCGCAACCGCACCGCCGCCACCCGGCAAATTTGCACCGTGCGCCCAGCTTGCGTCCCCTAAGCCCCAACCCGGAAACGCCAAATAATCAGCGTTATCGGTGACATACATCACCTGAGCCAACATTTCTTGGCGGTTGTTATTCACGTCGATAGTGATAATTGCACGATCCTTGGCTTTAGAAATGGCTGGAAGCAACATACTCGCCAGAATTGCGATGATGGCGATGACCACCAATAACTCGATAAGTGTAAAGGCACTTTGGCGTTTCTCGGGAAGACCTTCGAAGCGAAAATCAGGGCGTTTTTTCATAAAAGCTTTGACGTACTCTTTGTTCATTAAACACGCGAACCCCGCCCTTGGCGAGTGTGCGTTTACTGTCACATAGGCCAAGGCTTCGATATCAAATGGTTGCTTTCGGATGGTGACGTTTTTTTGGGAATGAATTGCTTCGGTACGTTTTTTGCTTTAGCATTCGAGAACACGCATTCGTTTAGCCAATGGTTGTCTTCATGCCCATTTTATCAGTTTTGTTTCGCCGTCCACCTTTTGGGTGGATGATTCTTAGTGTGATTCTGGGGTTTTCCGGTTTTTTCAGAGTGTCGGCTAACACGGAGGGAATGATCCGCTTACGAAATGCGACATTGATCATCCCGAGTAAACCGCCCCAGCGCCCGACTCTCCGAGCTCAGGAATCGGGCCAAGTGGTTTCTGGGCTGTTTATCATTCAGCTTGAGGCTCCGATCCTAGCTAAAGGGTTTAACGATTTTAGGCTGTTGGGAGTTGAACTGCTTCGTGCGATCCCGGATCAAGCTTACGTGGCTCGGTTCGTTCAAGCGGATCTTCGACGGATTCAGGACCTACCCGTGGTGCGTTGGGTGGGCGAGTATGAACCAAGTTACAAACTGGAAAAACACCTCAGCGCCCACCTTCCCCAGATTGGACCGGTGGCTTTGCGTCAACCCGTGGAGGTCCGGGTCATCCTTGCTCCGAGCTTGAGCCAGCGTGAATTATTAGAGAACCGCTTCATCCTCAAAGGGTTACGAACGATGAACCGAAGTCGTTTTGGTTCGTTACTCCAAGGCTGGGTCGGTTCGGAGCAACTGGAATCCTTGACACGCTCCTCCGCTGTCCTCTGGATCGAACCGGCCCCGAGTCCCCATCTGTTCGATGAAATCTCCTCTGAAATCGTGGCTGGAGTTTCGGATGCTCCTGGGAGCGCTCTCCAGCAGTTAGGATTCGATGGGGATGGGGTGCTGGTGTCGGTGGCGGATTCAGGGTTGCATAATGGCACGTCGGCCGATATGCACCCCGATCTTTTGGGACGAGTGGATGCGTTTTTCTACTACGGCAAATTAGAATCAGCAGCGGACGAGCATAGTCATGGGACGCATTGCGCGGGGATTATTGCTGGGAACGGTGCAGTGGGTGAGACCGATGAGGAGGGTTTTTATTACGGGATCGGGGTGGCTCCGAAGGCTCGGATTGTCGGGCAACGAATTTTTGATGGTCAAGGCGGATACGAACCTCCCGAGAATCTGGCGGATTTGGTTCGTGATGCGACTCGAGTGGGGGCCGTCATTGGGTCGAACAGTTGGGGGGACGACACCCAAGGGGCTTATGATTCCAATGCGATGCTTTTTGATGCCTTGGTGCGCGACGCGCTTGTGTTTCATGACCAAAATCCGAACCGTGCTGATGTTCCTTACATCCTTGAATTCTCGGCGGGGAACGCGGGCGAGGCGGGCGAACAAACGATCGGCAGCCCCGCAGTGGGCAAAAACGTGATTGCCACTGGGGCCTCGGGTAGCAATCGCCCCGACATTTTTGGGTATTCGGACGGCCCCGATACGATGGCAGCATTCTCCTCGCGTGGACCTTGTGCGGATGGTCGAATCAAGCCAGACTTGGTGGCACCAGGTACTTGGATCGCCTCGCTACAATCGAAATCGGCTACTGATGAAAATGCGTGGCAACCCATCTCAGAATATTACCAATACCAGGGTGGGACGAGTCAGGCCGGTCCTCACGTGTCGGGGGCAGCGGCGGTTTTTGTGCAATACTATCGGCAGACACATCAAGGCCGAACCCCATCTCCTGCATTGGTCAAGGCGGCTTTGATTAACTCTGCGGTGGATATGGATGATAGCTTCGATACCGGCTCAATTCCTAATAACGACGAGGGGTGGGGCAGGGTGGATCTAACCCGGTTGATCGGATCCGCAATTCATTATGAGTTTATTGAGCAAACGAACCGACTAGTTCAAGGGGCTGTATTTGAACACCGAATCCTCATTTCGAGCCACGATCAGCCACTAAAAATCACACTGACTTACACCGATGTTCCAGGATTTCCCGCTGTGGCGCGAGCACTGGTCAACGATCTGGATTTAGAGGTTATTTCGCCTACGGGGCTGATCTATCACGGTAACCAGTTTGATGAGGGAGAATCCGTTCCGTTCGCTCTCGGTTTCGATGATCTCAACAATGTCGAAGCGGTGCACGTGGCTCAACCGGAACGAGGAGAATACCTAGTTCGTGTGATCGCCCGGAATATCGCCGAGGATGCGCTTCGAGAAACCCCTGCCGTCTGCGATCAGGATTTTGCG
>WBXJ01000138.1 GCA_008933045.1 Verrucomicrobiota bacterium | reverse complement strand
TCCAGCGCGGATGATGTGGGGAGATCGAAGGCGAAGGTTGGTGAGTTTCGGTTGGCACTGCTTTCGGATACTCATATTCCTGCCGATCGTGTTAACGAGCATCGAGGCTTTAACCCTTGGAAAAACCTCCAAGGTATTGTGCCGAGCGTCGTTGCCACGAAGCCGGAAGCTGTGATTCTCAACGGGGATGCCGCACGTCTGGTGGGGCTACCTGATGATTACAGCGAGTTGGCTGCGTTGTTAAAACCGATTGCCCAAACGACACCGATCTACATGGGGCTTGGAAATCATGATGATCGAGCTAATTTTCAAAATGCTTTTCCAAAAGCAACGGGATTACAATCTGCTGTGGATGGTAAGCACATTTTAGTGATCGAACATCCGGTGGTTCGGATTTTGGTTTTAGACTCGTTGGATGTGGTGAACAAATCGCCGGGGTTGTTGGGCGAAACGCAGTTGCGATGGCTTGGCGAATACCTTCCGAAATCGGCAGATCGGCCTCTCGTAATTTTTGTGCATCACACATTGGGAAAAGGAGGGAGTAATTTGATTGATGCCGCTCAATTGTTCTCCACGCTCAAGCCGCATCGTCAGGTGAAGGCGATTTTTTATGGGCACTCACATGTTTGGGAAACTAAACAGGAACAAGGGCTGCATCTGATCAACCTTCCCGCAGTGGGTTATAACTTTAAGGATATTCAACCTGTCGGTTGGGTGAGTGCTCGATTCATCCCGGAGGGAGTGGACCTTACGTTGCATGCGACGGGGGGCAACGTGGCGCTCGATGGCACTCGATCTGAATTGCGGTGGGACTGAGTTTAGAGTCCCTTCGTGATGACGCGAGGAGTGAGAAGTTTTAATTCGCGCATCCATTCCTCGGCGCGTTTTGGCCACAGGGTGACGGATTGGTCGGTGGGCCGCAGCCCGTAACCGTGTCCGCCTGTTGCGTAAATGTGTAATTCCGTAGGTACTTTTGCGACCTGTAACGCTCTTGCGTAATAGAGTGCGTTGCCCACATCGACTCCATCATCCTGAGTTTGAAGAAGAAATGTTGGAGGAGTATTCGTGGTGATCAAAAGCTCAGGCGAGGTTTTGTAGCCCTGATCTTTTGATACGAGATAGGCAGGGTAAATCAGCAGTGTAAAATCAGGCCGACAACTGACACGATCCGCAGCATCTATGGGTTCATAAGCCCGTTTTTCAAAAGTAGTGCTCGCGACTGCTGAAAGGTGACCTCCGGCTGAAAAACCCAGAATGCCGATTCGATTTGGGTCGAGTCCCCATTCATTCGCGTGATGCCGAGTGAGTCCCAACGCTCGCTGAGCGTCCTGCAAGGGTGCCAAATGACGATCCTGACCCTTCCTTGCGGGAACGCGGTATTTCAAAAGTATCCCAGTAACTCCGATGGAATTCAGCCATTCACAAACTTCAGATCCTTCTAAATCCAAAGCGAGAATATGATATCCGCCCCCCGGGCAAACAATCACCGAGGCTCCGGTTGCCTTGTTCTTCGGAGGATGAAATACCGTTACAGTGGGTTCGGAGACGTTTCCCAGTCGAATCAGACGGCGACCCGCGACTTGACCATCAGTAGGTTTAGTAATGTCGGCTTCGGCACCGATGGTCTCGCGTTCTCCAGGTGCTTTCTCCGGCCAAAGACGTAGCGGGGCGGAGATCTCCGCCGAAAAAATAGGCGTCGCGAAGAGGAAACCAACCACGAACGTGAGGATGATCCGATCAAAACGAGAGTTCATGATAGGATGAAAGCGAAAACTGATGGGAGTAGCAAATGAAACTCAAGCCTGCCGCGGAAAAAATGGGGAAAATAATTAAACCGAAACTGGGGGTGGCGTGGTTTGACTTTTCAGTGGGCTGTTCCATGATGGGTTTTGCATGAGTGACATGATTTATCCTCGAAGCCCGCGCGAAACCATGGCGGGATGGGCTTATTTACCTCGGTTTGTTGATAAGATTCGGCTGCATCTCGCTGGGAAACTCCATGCGGAATATGCGGAGAATTTTACTCAGGGATTTGACGGGTATTGGCTGAATGCGGCTGGACTGAACGCTGAGCAGGTGATCGAGCTTGTGCGTTGTAGTGTGACCGACGGTGAGGTTTGCGATTGGATCCGCACGCATGTTAAGAAATCGGACGCTGAGAGGGAGCAATGCAATAGCTACATCCTCAATCGTGGGCGCGAGGAGGAGGTTGAGTTACGATCGCGATTGGAAATGCGAAAGGCGCAAGCGGGGTTGTCTCATCGGGATGATATCCAAACCTTCGTGGACTTTATCGACGCGGATGAAAAGCGTGGGTGATGAGCTGGTGGTGGGGTTGCAGAGCGGCGTGATCGGGTTTCTTTTGAATCGGGAAACTCAAACCAGTAAATCCCGCACGACCTCGCCATGCACATCGGTCAAACGACGTTTGACTCCGTTATGGTAAAAGGTGAGTTTCTGGTGGTCGATGCCTAGCACATGTAGAATCGTGGCGTGTAGGTCGTAGATACTCACGGGGTTTTCCTTAACCGAATACCCAACATCATCAGTTTTTCCGTAGGTAAACCCTTTTTTAATACCTGCACCTGCGAGGAAACAGGTGAATGCGTCGGGATGGTGATCACGGCCGTTTGCACCCAAACCTTGGGTGACAGGAGAGCGACCGAATTCGGTGCTCCAAATGAGAAGGGTATCGTCGAGTAGTCCACGTTGTTTGAGATCTTGAATCAAACCGGCTACCGGCTTATCCATCGTGGCCGCTTGGGCGTCGTGATTTTCTTTGAGGTTTTCGTGTCCGTCCCAGTTGATGCGAGGGCTTCCAAAGGAACCACCGTTGAGGACTTGGACAAACCTGACCCCTTTTTCTAGGAGTCGGCGCGCGAGTAGGCAGTTTTTACCAAATCCTTTGGTGCGTTCATCGTCGAGTCCGTAGAGGGTTTGCGTGGCCGGGGTTTCTCCGGAGATATCGGTGGCTTCTGGGACACTCATTTGCATGCGCGCAGCCAACTCATATGAGCGCAACCGCGCACCAAACGCGCTGTCACCTTCGTGATCTTTGACAAAACTTCGGTTTATTTTTGCCAAGAAATCCATCCCTTTACTCCGAGCCTGTGCAGGAACGTGAGCAGGGGTGTTGAGGTCTGCAATGGGCTCGCTGGCTCCGGTTCGAAACGAAACCCCTTGATAATTGGCTGGGAGAAAACCTGCGGTCCAATTGATAGAACCACCGGCGGGTAATCCTCGTGAGTCTGGTAAAACGACAAACGATGGAAGGTTCTCATTCATGGTTCCCAAGCCATAATTCAACCAAGCTCCGAGGCAAGGGAAGCCGTTCATTGTGTAGCCGGAGTTCATCTGAAAAGTAGCTGGTGTGTGGTTGTTACTTTTGGCAACCATCGATTGGATGAAGCAGAGGTCGTCCACCCGTTTGGCTAATTGTGGGAATACATCGCTGACCCATTTTCCAGATTTTCCATGCTGGCGAAATGGGTAGACGCTTTTCATCAGATTTCCGGGTTGTCCAAAAAACCCCTTATTCTCCCCCATGTCCTTCAAGGGCTGACCATTGAGTTTATCCAGCTCGGGTTTGTAATCGAACGTATCGACTTGGCTCACGCCACCTGCGCAAAAAATATGGATTACGCGTTTGGCTTTGGGTGCAAAATGCGGGCCTGAAATATTTGACTGAATAGCGGGTGTGTCGCGCTGGGCCAAGCATGCAAGAGCGACTCCGCCGACTCCACTTGCTGTGGTCCACAAAAAGTGACGGCGTGGCATTACCACTTGTTTAGGATCATCGTGCATACACAAACTCCGTGGTGTTGAGTAAGGCCCAACAAACATTTTCTATGGATGTTTCGGCTGCTAAATGTTCAGCGTTTTTCAATTCTTCGGCGGAAGGGTTTCGCGCGAAACAGTGCCAGTAAGCTCGATGGATCGCGGGTCGAATTTGACCACGGGTTTCTTTCTGGACACGGGCTGCCAACAAGGTGGCCTGTCGATGCACGAATGAGTTATTCATCAAACCGAGAGCCTGTAACGGGGTTGTGGTGAGACCTCGCCGAGGGGTTTTTACTGAGGGATCTGGACAATCAAAAGACTCCAGCAAGGGATCTTTTCCTGAATTGATGTTCATGCGATAGATGGTCCTTCGGTTGAATTCGCTCCCTAGCTTGTTGGTAGGAAAATAAAAAGTGGCGTTGAAACTCGTGGTGTCGAACGGACGAAAACTCGGCCCTGTCATTTTGGAATTCAGTTCTCCGCTTACTAGTAGCATCGAATCACGTAATACTTCTGCTTCGAGTCGGCGGGGCGTTACGCGCCAAAGATAAAGATTTTCCGCATCAACACGGGAGGCCGCCTGATTGAAATCGGAGGTCTGACGGTAGGTCGATGAACTGACGATCAAGCGATGAAGTTCTTTCAGGCTGCTGCCGCTCGCAATGAACCTTGAAGCCAACCAATCGAGTAATTCGGGATGTGTCGGAGCAACTCCGCTGGCGCCGAAATCATTGGAAGTCGCAATGATTCCAATTCCGAAATGATACTGCCAGATTCGGTTTACCATGACACGAGGAGGCAAGGGATTCGTTGGGTCTGCTAACCAGTCGGCAAATTTCAGTCGGCGTTGGCCTTCGGGTGATGAGGCCTCCAACCCGAACTCTGCTGAAGGTGATTTGATCACGGAAAGGCCACCCGGAGTTACCTCTTCACCGGGCGTTCTAACATCACCACGCTTGAGACGTTTGGTTGGAAGGGGTTGATCGCGTTTGCCCGCGTAGACGAGTGGAAGGGCAGGGGATCCGGCCTTCAGTGCCTTTTCTTCATCAGGGGTCGCGAGTGGGCGGTCACCGTGTTTGACGCCGTCAAAAACAGATTTTACGCGATAGTAATCAGCTTGGGGAATCGGATCGAATTTGTGCGCATGACACCTTGCACAGTTCAATGTTAAGCCAAGAAATCCCTGACCCACTACGCTGATTAAATCTTCCATTTCCTCTTCGCGTGTCACCATGCGTTGAGTTTGATTCGCTTGGCTATTTCCTGCCTGATCCCAAGGGCCACACACTAATAAGCTGGTTGCGATGATTCCATCGTGGGTCACGGGTTGAATCACATCACCAGCGACCTGCTCACGCATAAACTGTGTGTAGGGTTTGTCCGAGTTGAAAGACCGGATGACATAGTCGCGATAAGGCCAGGCGTTTTCGCGCATGTGGTCATACTCGAACCCTTGACTCTCTGCGAAACGAGCGATATCCAACCAGTGTCGTGCCCAACGTTCTCCGTATTGAGGTGAGGCGAGGAGGTGATCAACCACACGCTCGTAGGCTCCCGGGGAATGATCTGATTGAAAAGCTTCCACCTCAGAAGGCGTGGGAGGCAACCCGATCAAATCAAAACTCAACCGCCGGAGGAGCGTGGCGCGATCGGCCTCCACGGAAGGTTTGAGACCTTTGTGTTCCAACTTTTTTAGGATGAATAAGTCGATCGGGTTTCTGGCCCATCGAGATTGGATAACCTTGGGAGGCTCTGGGGACTGTAATTTTTGAAACGCCCATGGCAACTTTTCAGGAGCTTCATCCGCAGCTAAAACCTGCGTCTCCACAGTGCTCAGCAAGCCAAGACCCATTAAAACCAGAGTGATGGTTTTAAGAATTCTAACCCGAGATTTCTTAGTCAGAAAATACCTTCGCATTGGATAGGATGAGATAAAGAAAAAAGTTACATCTCCACACTCTGAATGCAAACTTTTTCCCTGCCCTAGGTGAACAATTAAGGTTTTCGGTGTGGGAGGACTTGAACCTGCAGCGCGGATTGAACCTTGGCTGAGCGGTAGATCCGTTGGGTCGCTTTCCGAAAATCTTCTGGTTTAGCTGTGGGTATGTTGACGAACGTCTGGGGATTTCGATCGACGAGCGGGAACCAAGAACTCTGTATGTGGATCATCACACGGTGGCCCCGTCGGAAGGTGTGGCAGACGTCGGGAATAGTGAATTTAATAGGGGCGATCTGATCTGGAGTGAATGGCTCCGGTTTTTCGAAACTGTTGCGGAATTTTCCACGAAATACATCACCCCGAACCAGTTGCTGATAACCTCCCATTTTAACTTGCGACGGATTGGGATCGGGGTTTGGAAAGTCTCCCGGATAACTATCCACAAGTTTGATGACCCAGTCGGAATCGGTGCCAGTGGTGGAGACGTAGAGTGAGGCGATAAGGGGGCCGGCGAGGGTCAGATCCTCCTCGAGGGGTTCGGTCTCGTAGACCAATACATCGGTGCGTGAGGAGGCAAAACGTTGATCCTCCAGAGGGTAGTCCGAGGGGTATTTTGGAGACTTTTGGTTGGTATAAGGCACCGGCTTTGCGGGGTCACTCATGTATTCGTCGAAGGAATTGCCAACGTCGCTTGCAGGTTCGAAACGAAGTTTCCCGTTGGGTTGAAAATAGAGTGTGCGTGCGACAGATTCTTTTGGTGGCCAGGTGCTGAATTTTCGCCATTGATGAGTGCCTGTCTCGAATATTTGGGCTTCGGTAGGCGTAAAATTTGTGTCGCCTTTGAGGAAATGGCGAAAGAAGGGAAGCTCAATTTTTTCTCGGTAATGGTCTGCGGTTTTAGCATGGAAGTTGATTGGGCCCAGGTTGGCCCCCGAGGTGTGGCTCCAGGCTCCATGGGACCAAGGCCCCATCACGAGCACGTTGGTAATGCCTAGGTTTTGCTTTTCGGTCCAGCGGTAAGTTTCCAACGGCCCGAACAGGTCCTCGGCATCAAACCAACCCCCAACATTCATGACGGCACACCGGATGTTCTTCAGGTGGGGGCGGATATTTCGAGCCTGCCAGTAAGCATCGTAGGTGGGGTGCGCGAGGAACTCGTTCCATTCGGGGGATCGCCCTTTCAGCAAGAGTGTATCGGAATTTGCCAAGGGGCCCATCCGGAGGAAAAAATCGTAGCCGTCAGGGGTTTTGAAATTGAAATCCCGATGGAACTCGCGTAGTGGATCCTCGGGTTTTTGAGAAAACTTGTAGAAGAAATCAAAATTCTGACTGAGGAAAAATGCGCCGTTATGATGAATATCATCCCCCATAAACCAATCGGCGATCGGTGCCTGTGGGGATGCTGCCTTCAGGGCGGGGTGGTTGTTGATCATTCCCATCGAAGTATAAAATCCAGGGTAGGAAATACCGAAAAGTCCCACGTTCCCATTATTCGATGGCACGTTTTTGACCAACCAATCAATTGTGTCCCAAGCATCGGAGCTTTCGTCGGAATCCTTGGGGCCTTTCGACGGATTGAAAGGGCGCACATGGACATAGGTGCCTTCGGAGCCATAGCGACCACGGACATCCTGAGTCACCATGATGAACTGGTCCTTGGCCAATGTTGCGAACGAACCGTCCGGCGATGTGTAATTGTCCGCACCATACGGTTTCAAGGCGTAGGGCGTGCGGGTCAGGAGAATAGGCCAAGATTTGGAGTCATCCTTGGGAATGAAAACGCGGGTAAAAAGCCGGACGCCGTCGCGCATAGGAATGAGGTGTTCATACTTCGTGTAATGTTCCTCAAACCAATGATTGTTGGTGCTCGAAAGGGTTTCCCCTGCGGTGGTTGCAGCCGCAAGCGAAGTAATCAGGATGCTTATGCAGTAGAAAAATGTGTGCAGTAGTTTGGACATGTTTGAGGATTTGTTAAGGAGACTCAGTGCGGGGAGCAAGAGGGGGCGGGGGAATCGTGACCGTGCTTTTTGTGCTCAAGAATTGCTTGAGTCGGAGTGGGTGATTTTCAAAATATTTTGT
>WBXJ01000137.1 GCA_008933045.1 Verrucomicrobiota bacterium | reverse complement strand
ATTCAGGAGTTGCACATTGACCAACACCCGCCATCCCTCGATGTCATTGGTTTGGTGCCCTGCTGACTCGGCATACACCGTTGCAACACCAAGCCAAAGCAATAGAAAACATCCGACCCATCGGATGACCTTGTTACGACCCCAGAAACGCCAGCGCATGCAGAACATAAAAAAACAGTTGAATGAATCAACCGATCGTAACGCCCGCCCTAGAATCTTGCATCTGAATTCTAGGCATGTCGCAGCAAGAACCAAAAGTTGATTGCTGACTCGGCAAACCAACCGTAATCTTGAGGGATGCTTACCTTGATCATAGGCACCAACCGACCGGGGTCAAACACTCGCAAGGTTGCTCTGCATCTGGAGGATATTTATAGAACCCTTGGGATTCCCCTGAGAATTCTCGATTTGGCCCATCTTCCTGCCGAAATCTTTGACCCGATTTCTTACACCACAAAGCCCGACTCTTTTCAACCATTTAGCGATGCAGTTCTCGCTGCCGAGGGATTGATTATCGTCACCCCCGAATACAACGGCAGCATGTCCGGAGTGCTAAAATACTTCATCGACATGCTAAAATTTCCAGAGAGTTTTGCGAACCGCCCTGTCTGTTTTGTTGGGTTGAGCGCGAGTCGCTGGGGTGCCCTTCAACCGGTCGAACAGTTGCAGCAAATTTTCGGGTATCGAAATGCTTACATTTTTCCTGATCGAGTTTTTCTTCCAAATATCAATAGTCTTCTCGACGCCAGCGGACGCCTGAAGGATACGGAAATTTTGGGGAGGTTAAATAAGCAGGCCGCAGCCTTCGTGAAATTCGTGGAGAAATTGAGTGAAGTTTCATTAACGACCTGAACAGTCCATGCTAACCGGTAGACCATCCCTATGAATAACAAATTAAACTCTCGCCTCGGTGTGTGCAGTTGGTCGCTTCAACCTCAAACACCGGCGGACCTCTTTCGTGATCTTGAAGCGATCGGCCTGAATAGTATTATCATCGCTCTCGACCCAATCCGTGAGAATCCATTGTGGAAGAATTACGCAACCGAATCAGCCCGGGCAGGCGTTCAAAATATCTCTGCGATGTTCGGCACAATCGGCGAAGATTACACCACATTAGATTCAATCCGACGCACGGGTGGAGTCGTCCCCGATGAGCATTGGAACGCGAACTGGCGCAACATACAGACGAACGCGTTGTTAGCCCGAAGTCTAGGGATAAAGCTCGTCATGTTTCATGCTGGGTTTCTGCCGCACGACGAAACCGATCCGGCCTTCTCCAAATTGGTGGAGCGCTTAGCTCGCATCGCCGATTTTTATGGAGAGAACGATCTCGAAATCGCCTTTGAAACCGGGCAAGAGGATGCGACAACCCTGAGTGCTTTCCTGACTGAACTCAATCGCAAGAATGTGTTTATTAATTTTGATCCAGCCAATCTGATCCTTTACGACAAAGGCGATCCTATTGCCGCCCTCAAGACGCTAGCTCCATGGCTGCGACAGACCCATATTAAGGACGCAACCAAAACAAAACTCCCAGGAACGTGGGGTGAGGAAGTCGTCGTGGGCACCGGACAAGTTGACTGGAAAGCATTTTATCAAACGCTCGACCAAGTCGGTTTTGAAGGTTGGTGCTTTATCGAACGGGAAGCAGGATCGCAACGAGTAGCTGATATTCGCACGGCCCGAGATTACGTGAAAAACTTATGAACCAACTGCCTCCACTGCGCGTTGGAATCGTCGGCCTAGGGTTCATGGCGTCCACGCATATTAAGGCATTTCGCCACCTGACGTCTGACATTCAGCTAGCCGCACTTTGTAATCCAAGCGGTCGTCATCTGGATGGAGACTTTTCTCAGGTCAGTGGGAATATCGGGGCACAGGATCCGTTGAAGTTGGACATGACAAATGTCCAGACCTACCGCGATTTTAATGCGATGCTTGAAGATCCAAACGTGGATGTAATCGATATTTGTGCGCCCACTTGGACACATCCAGACCTCGCGATCGCCGCGCTCCAGTCAGGTAAACATGTGATCTGTGAGAAACCGCTTGCTCGCACTGCATCCGCAGCAAAACGGATCGTCGAGGCTTCTCGCACCGCTCGAGGCATGTTTATGCCCGCGATGTGCATTCGTTTCTGGCCCGAGTGGGCTTGGTTGAAATCCGCCATCGCTGACGGCCGTTATGGTCGCGTGCTTGCGGCTCGGTTTAGGCGTGTCGCAGAACCTCCTGCGTGGGGTCATCAACATTTCGGAGAGGGTGCCAAATCGGGTGGGGGTCTCTTGGATCTCCATATCCACGACACGGATTTTGTGCAGTATTGCTTCGGGCCACCGATGGCAGTTTTCTCACAAGGTTACACGAAGTTTTCTGGAGCGATTGACCATGTGACAACGCAGTATGTTGTGCAAAACGGCGCGGCTGTCCACGCCGAGGGTTCCTGGGCGATGGCAAAAGGGTTTGGGTTTAACATGGGCTTTACCGTGAACTTTGAGAACGCCACTGCTGACTATGATATCGCGCGCGGTGCTGAGGCACTCAAAGTCAGTGAGAACGGCCAGACACAAATCATTAAGCCATCTGGCATTGATGGCTATGTGAGTGAGTTTTCCCATTTAGTAAGTTCGATCCGCAGCGGCCAACCACCATCCGTCGTCACCCCAGAGGACGGTTGGCGAGCCGTGCATATCTGTGAAGCTGAGGAACGATCGGTAATTTCGAAAGCGATCGAAACCATCAACTACTCGGATCCCCAACCATGAAAATCAGATTCTTACTGATCGTCCAAGCGTTGCTACTTTTCGGCAGCTCCGGGGCATTGGTAGCAGAAACTACCAACGCCACGCGACAGATGCCCGTGGTGCTCCCGGGGCCCAAACCAGACGGATCAATCCTGCTTCCCAACGGCTGGTCGTTACGACCCGTTGGCAAGCAAATCCCGCTTGGCGATTTTCCAGTGAACATGGCCTTGCACCCACGGTTGCCGCTGGCTGCAATTCTTCATTCTGGCTACGGACAACACGAAATCATCGTGGTCGATTGGAAGACTAAAAAGCTGGTCGCACGAACGCCGATCGAGGAAACGTTCTATGGCCTCGCATTCTCTGCGAATGGAGATCGACTTTATGCAAGTGGAGCGAGCGAGGAAGTAGTTCATGAATTCTCCTTTAAAAACCGCACGCCGGAATGGGTCAGATCCTTCCCCTTACGTGATGTCAAGGAGCGCGGCATTCCGGCGGGTCTCGCAGTCTCACGCGATGGCAAGACGTTATTCGTTGCGAACGTCTGGGGACAACAAGTCACCCGAGTAGATGTCGCGACGGGACAGGTGAAAGATTTTCTACTCGGCACATCGCATCAGCAACCAAGCCAGGGTGTCGCCCCGAGCACCCTTGATGAGGCATCCATTCGCAAACGTGCTGAAGCCGCAGCGGAACAAGATTTCAGCAAAGATCCTTTTCCATACACCTGCGTTCTGGATGAACCGCGCCACCGCGTTTACGTGTCCCTCTGGGCCCAAAGTCAAATCGCAGTCTTGGATTCGAAATCAGGCGAACGCCTCGCGAGTTGGTCTACGGAGGATCATCCAAACGAAATGGTGCTCGATCAGGCAGGTCGATTCCTTTACGTGGCAAACGCCAACCGCAACACCGTCACCGTGATCGAAACCGCCACGGGCAACACTGTGGAAACTTTGCTAGCAGAACTGCTTCCAGGTTCGCCTCCAGGCAATACCCCCAACAGCCTCGCTCTCTCTCCAGATAACCGTCACCTTTACGTGGCCAATGCGAATATCAATACCGTTGCGGTGTTCGATATCTCCACACCTCGCCAAAGCAGATCGCTCGGTTTTATCCCCGTAGGGTGGTACCCCACTAGCGTTCGCGTCACTCCCGATGGTGCCCATTTACTCGTGGTCAACGGCAAGGGCCTAGTCCCAAAAGCCAATCGCCACGGACCGAAACCCGGACCAAAGGGTCCCGCCGAAACGGTGCGCGAATACATCGGAGGACTGATGCAGGGTACGGTGAGTATTATCGATCTGCCCAAAGGTAATAATCTGGAAACTTTACTCAAACGTTACACCGCCGAGGCCCTGCTCTGCCTTCCCTCCAGAGATTCAGTCGCAAAAGTATCTCCCGAACTCAGGAACGTGTTGAGTTCAAATTCTCCCATCAAATACGTATTTTACATCATCAAAGAAAATCGAACCTACGACCAAGTTCTCGGTGATCTCCCGCAAGGTCTGGGTGATCCTTCGCTTTGCTTGTTCCCTGAAAAAATCACACCAAACCACCACGCCATCGCTCGAGATTTTGTGTTACTCGATAATTTTTATGTCGAAAGTGAAGTTTCAGCGGATGGTCATGAATGGACAATGGGTGCGTATGCTACAGACTTTATCGAAAAATCCTGGCCGCTGAGCTACGGGCATAATTCACGAAAGAAATACCCCTACCCTAGCGAAGGTAATTTCCCCATCGCCACACCCGCAGGAGGTTACCTTTGGGACAGAGCTAAGGCAGCGGGTGTTTCTTACCGCAGCTATGGTGAATTTATCTCCAACGCCAAATCGCAAGACGCCCCGGGCACCACTCGCATCAAGGCGTTGCAAGGTCATTTTGATCCATTTTTTAGGAGCTTCGACATGACCTATCCGGATGTGAAAAGGGCGGCCCGATTCATCTCCGAGCTTCGCAGATATGAGCAGTCGGGGGGCATGCCTCGACTCAATATAATTCGACTCCCCAACGACCACACCTCGGGAACTTCCCCCGGCCTGCCAACTCCGTTTGCAGCGCTTGCTGACAATGACCTCGCATTCGGTCAGGTGGTGGAGGCGATATCGCATTCCAAGTTTTGGAGCCAGTCAGCAATTTTTGTGGTGGAAGATGACGCCCAGAACGGCTCGGACCACATCGATGCGCATCGCACCATCGCCTTTGCCATCAGCCCTTACATCCGCAGGCAAAGCGTCGATTCAACCATCTACACCACCTCAAGCATGCTCCGCACCATGGAATTGATCCTAGGACTCCAACCGATGTCCCAGTTCGATGCGCTCGCCAATCCCATGATCGCTTCCTTTCAGGCGCAGCCTGACCTTCGACCCTATACTGTCCGCCCAGTTACGGTGAACTTGAACGAACGAAATCTACGCAGTGCTTACGGCTCTGAACAATCACGCAAAATGAATTTTACTCGTGAGGATGCTGCCGATGACCTCGTTTTAAATCGCATTATTTGGCATAGCATCAAAGGTGAAAACAATCCCATGCCCGCCCCAACACGTGCTGCTTTCGTATTTCCAACAAAAACTGATTGGGACGATTGATTCCAAATTTTCAAATTTAAAGATCACACCGTTCAACATTTTATGGACCAAGTTCTTTTCAACATAGGTAACATCGGCGTGACCCCTTGGAAAATCGTCGGATACCTCGGCGTAGCTCTCTTCTCCGGTCGTTGGTTCGTGCAACTGTATGCTTCTCGTGCCAACGGTCGGCCTACTCTCCCTCGCATTTTTTGGTACATGAGCATCCTAGGCAGCCTGCTCCTCCTGTCATATTTTACGTTTGGAAAGAACGATTCCGTCGGCGTGCTTTCCAATTTGTTCCCCTGTGTCGTGGCGGGGTACAATCTTTATTTGGATTTGAATTCCTCTAAGAAAGTTGACGTGGTTCGTTGATTACCACTTTGACTGTGGCTTCAGACCTCGGCACGCGAACAGTTGCACTTCGCGGATCACTTGATCCTTGAAGCGAACCTGACGCACGCCCAGTTCCTCAATCGACTCGAACTGTCGGGCTAAATGCTCGGGAATAGGGGAAGGAACTTTGGATTTTCGCACCTGCTGCACGTAAATTGCCGTGTGTCCGACGCGACCGGTGTAACTCTCCCAAAAATAATACTGATTCTCGGCGTGGGCGGTCCAAGGATAAAAGACCATTCTCTTCTCAGGCACATTCGCTCGAGCTTCAGGGATATAAAACGTCAGTAAACTCGTCAATCCATAGTGATCAGCAAGGACAAAAACACCTTTGCCTTCGGTCGATATTTTCTGCACTTCCGAATTCACAATTTCAGCGAGAGATTTCCAACCACGCACCCGCGTGTGTGGATCTGACTTTGTCGGCAAGCTCAGACCCGTGGCTCGATTGATGAGCCGAGTATCATGCACGCACACCATCGCCACAAACCCCAATACCAACCCCACTTTTCCCCACACAATCCAACGACGCCAATCCGGCTGGCGACTCAAGACCAACACCATCCAAATCAACAGCGGGAGTACCGAAGGCGCGATCCAGTTGGGTAGGACGAGTGCTCGCAAGGAGTAAGCAAAATATCCAACGAAAAGAGGTGCCCCCATCCAAAAGAAAAATCTTTCGAGCTCGGTTGAACCCGATCCCTTACGTAGGAATCTGATAGCCGCCAAGATTAAACCCGCGAAAAATATAGGATTCAATAAACCAAACTCTTCACCTGTTAACCTCAGTAAATACCGCAATGTGGGCTCCCAACGAGCACTCAACCCTGCTCGGTTTTGAAGATGTTCCAAAGTGATCCAGCCATGTTGTTGGTTCCATACTAACACAGGAACCAATGCCAACAGACTGATACCTAAAGCCAGCCATGGCCCTGCGGTTCGTAATTGGCGACGGGCTTGCGACCAAGTGAAAAATACCAGAACAAAACTAATGAGCTGAAACAGTCCTGTCTGTTTGCTCAAGCAACTCAACGCGAGAGCGAGCCCAGTCCAGACCCACCAACTGAGTGACTCCCTCCGAATGGCCTGATAACCCGCGAACATCGCCGCCGTCCAAAAAAGCACTGAGATCGAATCAACAGTCATGAGCGTGGCTCCCGCCGCAAAGATCGGCGTGGCCGTAATCACCAGCAGCACGATAAAGCCCACCTTGGCTTTTCCTTCCCGAACCAACCACAACAAAGCCAACCAAGAAACCCCCGCAGCACAGATGGGACCAAAAAAACGCACGGCAAACTCACGATCACCCCATAAACTGCGGCCTAACCACTGGGTGTAAGCGATCAACGGGGGCTTCCTAAAGTAGGACAGTGCCGGATGCTTCGACCACATCCACTGGTAAGCCTCGTCCTCGCTTAATTCGATGATACCGGATCCGATGTAGATCAAACGACCGAGGAGCAAAACAAGAATAAATACGAGTCCAAGCCGGAACCAATCGGGTTCAGGACGTGAACCATCCGCAGATTGCTGCGACGAAGGGGGATTCAAGAGATCCGGCCAGTACGTATCGGTGTGAGAAAACAACCGCGCGATAAGAGTTCGCCAGATGCGTTGCGCACCGAGGACTGTCCCCCACCCTACCGCCAACCCCAAACCCCATCCAACTAGGACATCCGAGGGATAGTGAACACCACTATAGATCCGTGCAACCCCCACGGTAGCAGCCAATGGTGCCATAAAACGCCAACTCCTTCGATAAAAGAGGAATGTGACCGCTAACCCCGCAGCCCAATTACCCGCATGCGAAGAAGGCATACTGGCACTTGGACCCTTTCCCGCCAGAAGGTTGACGTTTTCCAGTGTAGAAAACGGCCGTGGACGACCGATTGTTTTCTTCAGTCCGTTACAAACAACCCCATCGGTAATACTGATAGCAACGATCAGGCAAATCAGATATGCCCTAGCTTTTCGCCCGCCTTTCCAAATCAAAAACACGCCCGCAAGCACGAGCATGGGAATAAAAAATCGACCCCCATTAAAAAATGGGAAAACCACATCAAAGACTGGATTACTCCACCCATGGTTGATCCAGCGGAAGGCGGCGACATCGAAGGCTTGAAACATCTTATT
>WBXJ01000136.1 GCA_008933045.1 Verrucomicrobiota bacterium | reverse complement strand
CTCTAGAAATACCCTCCTAGAGGGGGCCACCCCTTTTCTCAGATTCAAATGAATCAGAGCATTTACCTAGAAAGAAGTCATGCAGACAAGAATGTCTGCATCACACACTCGAGGGTACTCTCGCTAGAGAAGCCTCTAAACGCTTGGTCAGCGTTAGAGGCTATAAGGATACGGGTTACTTCTAAGGATCGAACCCAAAGGAGCTTGCCGCTCCTACTTTTAGGCTAAAAGCAAAGTGCAGGGGATAAAGGAAACGGCGCGGACGAAGCCGCACCCTACGAAATGAACGAAATGAGGCGAACGAAATGAACGAACTCAGAGCACTGAGTTCGTGTCTCCCAGCGCGATAGGGTGAGTTGCGCCCCTGACTTTTTAGTCTGTTTTTTATCAATTGAGCTTCTTGGAAGTTGCCTTAATTTCCAAGAAGCCACGGTGATCAGGTATTAAACCCTGAGGGAAGTATCTGCACGCTAGTCGGGTGTTGTTACTTAACGCGAACAAATTTGTGCAGATGACCGAAAGCACTCCATTCAGAAATGATAAGGTTACCCTCCGAATCAATCGACCCGCCGTGAGGAGAGTTGCAAATTCCATCCTGCCATTGGTCCTTGGCTAAACCAAAGTTGGCACGCTGTTTTTCGTTAGGATTATCACCTACTTGCGCTGCGATCGTCCCATTCTTGTTCAAAAGTGTGGCCCGTCCTTGGAGTTCAGGAATGAGTGCGTAATCACCGCGGATATGGACCGCCGCAGGCATGCGTAAATCCTTCTGGATGACTTTAATAAAATTTCCGTCGAGATCCCAGTGTTCGACTCGATTGTTATTACGGTTGCACACGAAAAGCAGGGGCTTGCCGGAGCGGGTATCCATTCCGATGCCGTGACAGGTTTTGAATTTACCCTCCGCTTCGCCGGGGCCGCCAAATGCTTTAACGAATTTTCGATTCTTATCAAACTTCAGAACATAGTTGGAACCGTAGCCATCGGCGACAAAGATGGAACCATCGGGAGCCACCGTCACGGCGCACGGATTAAATCCCTTGGCGTCCTTGTAAAGGCCGGACTCCATCGGAGATGTTAATGACCACTGCTGTTTACCATCGAGTGTCAGTTTCACGACCTCATGATCGGAGGGGCGTGCGGCGTAAATGTATTCAACCCCTTGCTCCGATCGCAATTCCAAGGCGTGGATGCGGGTAGGCCCGACGCTGCGCAAATACTTCCCCTTAGATGAAAAAATCGCGATACCTCGTTCGGTATCCGTAGTGACGTAAATATTACCCGCTTTATCGATGACTGTCCCACCGTGGCAAGGACCTAGGGCTTGTTGCCCGGGTTGCGCATCAAAATAATTAGGCACGACCGAAAATTTTAGGTCGGCAGCGAGTGTGGCACTGGCGAGCGCAGTACACGCCAGTAAAGTTTGGGCAAAACGTTTCATGAGAGTTTTAGGTATTAGCAAGTGGCGTTTGGTTACCCGTCTTGTGTAGCATTATTAATCAACCATTGCAACCAGCGATTGAGAATTTGCGTTCTCCAACTCGAATCATCCACCCGCGATCAGTTTGCCTCGCACCCAAAGCAGGCCAAAGACGCCGCCTACCGCCAAAAGCGCCCCCAGCAACGAGCGCGGAGTCGGTCGTTCGCCCTCAAGTTTCATTGAGAACGGCAGGATCACTAACGGGGTCAACGCAACCACGGGTAGCACCACTCCTATGGGGATGGATCGCAACGCATGTTGGTAACACGCGACACCGAGCACGGGCCCTGTGATTGAGTTCAGGATCAGCCAAGGAGCAACCGAACCGAAGCCGCCTGCGCGATCCGTTTTTTTAGAGGATTCTACAACGGTGCTCGAGTGCCAACGCCAAAGACCATAGGCCAACGCGGCGACGATCACCCCACCCCAAATCCGTTCGAACGCAGCTGTAATTCCAGACACGTCCTGGCCTGTGGTGGCTGCGATTGCGTAAGCTTTTCGACTTAACACCGCACCTCCCCCCTGCCCTAACCCAGCGATGACACCAAACACAATTCCCTTACGCCATTCGCGAATCGATTCTGGTTTCTGATGACCGGGAGCTAATGCCAGTGCCACCCCTGTCAACGTGAGACCGCCGAACATCAACTGCCAAAAATCAAGGACTGTGCCAAGCCAGAGCCATTCTACAAAAGCACCAAAAGGTGCAGCTAAACAATGGACGAGTAATACAGAGAGCCTAGATCCCAGACGCGGTAGTGCCTGATATAATGCCGAATCTCCTATCCCAAATCCAAGTACACCACTCCAGAAAAAAGTGAACAGGGCCGCACCTCCAAACCCGGTGCCCACGCAAAAGGTGAGTAAGCCCAGCAAGACCGCTGAGAGCATAATTCGCCAAAAATTCGCGGCGACACCTCCAAGCACTTTTGTAAGTTGAGTCGCAGAGATTGCGGAAATTGAAAATAAAACTGTCGTTAACAGTGCCGCAATCATTCAAGACCCATTCCGCAGGCCAAGTTATTTGATCAATTCTTCAGCGATTTGCACAGCGTTTAAGGCAGCACCTTTTAACAACTGATCGCCGGCCACCCAAAAGCAGAGTCCATTGTCCAATGCACAATCCAGCCGCAGACGGCCTACGTGACAATTGTATTTTTCTGCAGCATTGAGAGGTACTGGGTATTCGGATTTTTCAGGAAAATCAACCACATCCAACCCTTGCGCATTGGCCAACACGGCTCGAGCAGATTCCACGGTTATCGGGCGTTCGAACTCAGCACTCACCGCTACGGCATGAGCGCGATAAACCGGCACGCGCACACAGGTAACACTCGCTCTGAAGGTGGGATGGCTCATGATCTTTCGGCCTTCATTCTCCATTTTCATCTCCTCCTTGGTGTAGCCTGTGGGAAGAAACGAATCGACCTGTGGGATGACATTAAAAGCGATCTGGTGAGGATAAACATTCCGAGTCACCGGTCGACCGGCGACAATCTCACCCACTTGCCGTTCCAATTCCTCGATGGCTTTCGCACCTGTGCCAGACACCGCTTGATAACTCGAAGCAAAAATTCGCGACACACCAAACGCCACATGGAGGGGGTACAATGCCATCAACGTGATGATCGTGGTGCAGTTTGGATTTGAAATGATCCCTCGGTGATCCTTGACCGCGCTGGCGTTGATTTCAGGCACTACCAACGGCACCTCTGGGTTCATCCGAAACGCGCTAGAATTATCAATCACCACACACCCCGCCTTGACTGCTGCAGGTGCAAAATCCCGAGAAATATCCCCGCCCGCGCTGAACAATGCGATGTCGATCCCGGCGAAAGAATCGTGGGTCAAAGTTTGTACTGTGATCGGTTGCCCCTTAAACGTGAGCTGCTTACCGGAAGAACGTGCAGAGGCAAGCAACGTCAATTTACCCACCGGAAAATTGCGTTTTTCCAGTGTTCTAATCATCTCGATGCCGACGGCACCCGTCGCACCAACCACAGCAATATGAGGGTTGCGGTTCATAAAAGGCTTTGAAATATAAACACCGAACGATGCGTGTCAATCTCATGATCGCATGAATACAACCTCAGATTTGACCTGATCTGGGAATTTAGGCACGCTTGGGAGATGTCAAATTCGTTTGGTGAACTCTTTCGTATCACGACTTGGGGTGAGTCCCATGGGGGTGGTGTGGGCGTGGTGCTTGATGGCTGCCCCCCGCGACTTGCACTCACCGAGGCGGACATTCAACCCGACTTGGATCGCAGACGTCCGGGCCAATCGAAGATCGTCACGCCTCGCAACGAAAGCGACACCATCCGCATTTTATCAGGCACTTTCGAAGGTAAAACTCTGGGCACTCCCATCTCCATGATGGTGCAGAATCAGGATCAACGTTCGGAAGCTTACACGGAGATGGCGACGAAATTCCGCCCATCCCACGCAGACTTCACTTACGTTGCAAAGTATGGCATTCGAAACTGGCAGGGTGGAGGAAGAACCAGCGCACGAGAAACGATCGGCAGGGTCGCAGCGGGTGCCATCGCGAA
This sequence comes from Verrucomicrobiota bacterium, assembly GCA_008933045.1. GTDB lineage: Bacteria > Verrucomicrobiota > Verrucomicrobiia > Limisphaerales > SXQI01 > SXQI01. The sequence goes on along the minus strand of WBXJ01000136.1, from coordinate 3,884 downwards.
GAAACTTTTGCGGGAACGGTTTGGTGTTGAGATCGTTTCTTACGTCAAACAAGTGTATGACATCGTGGCTGAAGTTGACCAAGCCACCGTCACGCTAGCCCAAGTGGATTCAAACATTGTTCGTTGTCCTGACACCGATTCGGCAGAGCGAATGATTGCGCTCATCGAGGATATCCGCAGCCGTGGCGATAGCGTGGGCGGCATCGTAGAGACTGTCGTGCGAGGCGTCCCGGCGGGATGGGGTGAACCTGTGTTTGACCGCTTGGAGGCAGACCTCGCGAAAGCCATGCTGAGCTTGCCGGCTTCAAAAGGGTTCGATATCGGATCAGGATTTGGCGGCGTGCTCATGACCGGCCTGCAGCACAACGATGCCATTCGGTCCGCAGCGAATCGAGTCTTCACGAAAACTAATCGCTCCGGTGGGATCGTTGGTGGAATCTCGAACGGTGAACCTATTTATTTTCGCGTTCCTTTCAAACCTGTGGCGACCGTCATGCACGAGCAGGAAACGGTGAACACCGATTTTGAAAACACCACATTGAAAGGCCGGGGGCGTCACGATCCCTGCGTATTGCCGCGAGCAGTGCCGATGGTGGACGCGATGACAGCCCTAGTGTTGATCGATCACGCCCTCAGACACCACGCGCAATGTGGCACTTAAAACGCCGCGTCTAAGCGTTGATGCCCTCAACCAAACTCATGAAAATACAATGCGTCCATGCCCATCCGGACGACTTTGAATTTGTTGCTTCCGGTACCTTCACTCGATTTAATCTTGAGAAAAACGCGACCAGCCTCGCGACGATTTGCACGGATGGTGCTGGCGGCCATCACAGGCATTCCCGCGAACTGACGGCACGCATTCGCCGAGATGAACAGGAGCAGGCACTGGTGATCGGCACGGTAGGTTGCGAATGGCTCCATTTGCCAGATGGCAAGATTCCTCGTGAAGGTTGCATTGATGTCGGGCGATTATTTTTAGCGGCCCTTTGGAAATCCATCCGACAATTCCAACCCACCTACCTGTTCTGCCCTCCGCTACCGGCGGATCCGTTGGCAGGGATCCATGTGGATCATGTGGCCGTGGCTGAGGGCGTTCGCAAGGTGGCCTATCTCCTCAACGTTCCGCACGCGTTCACCCCCGAATACCCAGAGCTTGAAACACCTGAGCCGCACCCTTGTGCAACGCCGGTTATTCTTCAAACTCACGATTCCTACACTGCAGGCGCGAATGCTTTCGATCTAGCCATCGATGTGGAAGATCAATTCGGCACGATCGCCCGCATGAGTTGGGCGCACCAATCTCAAATCACAGAGTGGTTACCCTGGGTCGGTCGCCATCACATGCAACCCCCATCCTCCTTGGCGGATTGGGAATCCATGCTCAGAAAAAGATTCTTGCGCAGAAACCGTGAAATGGGAGTCAGTTCATCGAGAATTCACGAATTCTTCACCGTAACAGCCTGGGGTGAAGTGCCCAGCATCGATCAACTCCTGCTCGATTTTCCAGGCATTGCTCCCGACTGGAGTCAACTGTCCCTGTTAGAAAATCGCCTCACTCGTTGGCGTGCCGACTGAGCCTCCCCATGACCTCCCACACACCCATGATCAAACGATTTCTTGGCCTGTTTCGACTCGGGGCTTTCACCCTTCTCCTTCCACGGTAACGACTTTGCGACGAGGCACATTTCGGTTACATCGTTTTACTCGCTATTTGCGTGCATATTATTCATGATTAAATCGGTGGTAACACTTGCCTCCGTTGCCGCTCAGGAACATTCTTTCGCGCCATGAACGAATCAGAACAGTTGGATGAAATCATCACTTGTCGGATCAATGATCGCCGTAAAACCGTTGAGCCTTGCTCGATGATCATTTTTGGTGCGAGCGGCGATTTGACCTCACGCAAGCTCATCCCCGCGCTCTATCATTTATTTATAGAGAACGCGTTACCCAACCCATTCCGGATTGTAGGATTTGCCCGTCGCGAAAAAACAGATCAACAATGGCGCGAAGAACTTCTTGTCGCCGTCCAACAATTCTCGCGCACCCAACCGATCGACATGCGGGTCTGGAATGAGTTTGCCGACAGCATTTTTTATACTCAAGGCGACTTCTCCGAAGTAGAAGCCTACCAACGACTCGAAACCAAGCTCAGTATGTTTGGCGACGAACGTTTGCGTCGGAACCTACTTTTTTACCTCGCGACTTCCCCCAGCCAATTTGGGGAAGTAGTCGAGCAGCTTCATGATGCCGCATTGCTCACTCGCGATAATCAAGAAAAATTCTGGCAACGCATCGTCGTAGAAAAACCTTTCGGCCACGACCTAGCCAGTGCCGAACAATTGAACGCGGACCTGACTCGGTTCGCCCATGAAAAACAGGTCTTCCGTATCGACCATTACTTGGGCAAAGAAACCGTTCAGAACATTTTAATGTTTCGGTTTTCCAATGCAGTTTTTGAACAACTCTGGAATCGCCAATCGATTGACCATGTGCAAATCACCGTCAGCGAAAAACTCGGCGTCGGGGAACGCGGCGGATACTATGAGGAAGCGGGTGCCATCCGCGACATGGTGCAGAATCACCTCCTGCAAGTGCTCTCGCTCGTGGCGATGGAACCCCCAGTTTCGCTGGATGCAGAACCCATCCGCGACGAGAAAGTAAAACTCCTCAAATCCATTCGCCCCCTCAGCATCGCAGACGTCGCCAAACAGGTCGTGCGAGGGCAATATTTCGCGGGCACCATCGACGGACAACCTCGCCCCGGTTATCGACAGGAGACCAAAGTTAAAACCAATTCGGATGTCGAAACATTCGTTGCCATGAAACTCCTCATCGACAACTGGCGTTGGTCCGGCGTCCCCTTCTATCTCCGTACCGGCAAATCTCTCCCTTTAAGTGCCAGCGAAGTGCGCGTCCAATTCAAACCCACACCCCACGTCCTATTCGCCGAAAAATGCGGCGGCAAACTCGATGCCAACGCCATCACCCTAAGACTTCAACCCGACGAAGGAATCTACCTCCGCTTTAACGGCAAAGTTCCCGGAACCAGCTTAAGCGTCCGACCCGTCCGTATGCATTTCAGTTACAATTCTGAATTTGGAGCTTACACCCCCGAGGCTTACGAACGTTTGCTTCTCGAAGCCATGGCGGGTGATGCTACCCTCTTCATTCGCCGTGACGAAGTAGAAACCGCATGGGGCATTGTCGATTCGATTCGTAACGGTTGGAAAAATAAACCCCTGACAAATCGCGAGTTCTATTCCGCAGGCACATGGGGTCCCGTGGCTGCCGAAGATCTAATCGTCCAATCCGCCCACGAATGGCGTAATCCTCAGCCCGTCAACTAACACTCTCCCTCCAAGCATCATGGTTGGAATTGATCTCGAAGTCCTCCCTTCCTCCTCCGCTTTAGTAGAGAGAGCAACGGAGTTTTTCGTGCAACAAATTGCCGCTCGACCCTCGCGCCTCGACCCTTTTTTGATCGCGCTATCCGGAGGCCGGATCAGCCAACAATTCTTTGAAACATTAGCGTTAAAACTCCACGCTTCCTCGGCGGCCTTGGAGACTCTGCATTTTTTCTGGGCAGATGAACGCTGTGTCCCCCCGCAGGATCCGGAATGTAACTTTGCAATGGCAAAGTCCAAACTCTTCGATCCATTGGGGATTTCTCAAACCCAAATCCACCGAATCGAAAGCGAACTCCCACCCGATCAGGCCGTAGCAAACGCGGTGGCAGACCTTTGTCGAATCGCCCCAAAAACTCACCTCGGCCAACCCGTGATCGACCTATTGATTCTCGGCATGGGCGAAGACGAACACACCGCCTCACTCTTTCCTAACGAATCAAAAGCAGCCCAAGAGTCACCAGCCATTTACCG
>WBXJ01000135.1 GCA_008933045.1 Verrucomicrobiota bacterium | reverse complement strand
GCCCCATCGCAGAATATCGCATGGTGATTTATTCCCTCTTGCTGATCATCCTCATGCTGACTCGTCCCCAAGGACTCTTCAGCTTTCGTGCTCGTCCCCAACCACCGAACAGAGCATGAATGGTCCTCTACTTAAACTCCATACCTGCACCATTCGATTCGGTGGTCTGACAGCCGTTTCAAACCTCGACTTTCACATTCAACCCAATGAACTCGTGGGCTTGATTGGCCCCAACGGCGCAGGAAAGACCACGGTGTTTAACCTGATTACTGGCGTTTACCAACCCACCGAGGGACGGATCGAATTTGCGGGCCAACCTATTTCATGCATGCAGCCCTACCAAATTACAGGCCATGGCATCGCCCGCACTTTCCAAAACATTCGACTTTTCCCATCCCTTACCGTCTTCGACAATGTGCGAGTGGCTTTTCATCTGCATCTACTGAGTGGCGTGTCTCATGCGTGGTGGCGAGGGAAAGCATTTGCTCAGGAGGAAAAAGAGATATCAGATCAGGTGATCGATCTTCTGCGAATTTTCAATCTAGAAAATCATCGGCATACGCACGCAAATAATCTCCCCTACGGTGACCAACGTCGCTTAGAAATTGTGCGTGCCTTGGCAACTCGTCCCAAAATGCTGCTCCTAGACGAACCTGCGGCAGGGATGAATGCTACTGAGAAAGTAGAGCTCATGAACCTCATCCAGTTTGTTAAAGATAAGTTCCAAATTTCTGTTCTGCTGGTGGAACACGACATGCAAGTCGTCATGGGTATTTGCCAACGCATCGCTGTGTTGGATTACGGCATTAAAATTGCCGAAGGCCCACCAGATCAAATCCGCTCGGATCCGAAGGTGATCGAAGCTTACCTCGGTGAGTAACATGCCTGACTCCCCAATTAACCTCTTCGAACTGCACAACGTCGTGGTGACTTACGGCGTCATCAACGCTCTGCACAACGTCAGTCTCAAGGTCAATCGCGGCGACATCGTGACACTGATCGGAGCCAATGGTGCCGGAAAAACTACCACCCTCCGAGCCATCTCCGCCCTCGTCCCAATCAAGTCAGGTCGAGTCATCTATCAAGGAAATGACATCACCCACCTCAAGCCACATCAGATCGTCAAACTAGGTCTCGCCCATGTTCCCGAGGGTCGCATGGTTTTCTCTAACCTGACGGTTTTTGAAAACTTGCAAATGGGCGCCTACTTACAAACCAATAACCAGGCGGTTCGGTGCCAACTGGAATTTGTCTACACCATCTTTCCACGACTTAAAGAACGTGCGAAACAAATTGCAGGAACCCTCTCCGGCGGGGAGCAGCAGATGTTAGCTATTGGCAGGGCACTCATGAGTCAGCCGCAATTTCTCATGCTGGATGAACCCTCTCTTGGAATTGCGCCACTGCTCGTGAAAACCATTTTCGAGAAAATTGTGGAAATTAACCGCCAACAAAAAATTACTATTTTGCTCGTGGAACAAAACGCCAATCTCGCACTCGAAATTTCTAACTACGGCTACGTGCTTGAAACTGGCAAGGTGATTCTTCAAGACCAATCCGAATCCTTGAGATCGAATCCTGAAATCCGGAAGGCTTACCTAGGTGGCTAGCACACGGCACTAGCCTAATCCAAATCCTCCAGCATCCGTTCTAGCTCCAGAAATGGTCCATCGTGATGCTGAGTCTCAGCTAAATTCTTGGCGATCAGGAAGGAAAGTTTGGCCTCCCCTGTCAGCCCTAACGCGAGATAAGATTTTCCAAGAAGTATCTGCGCTACCATCCAGTCCGGTTTACTGGTTAAAAGCTGACAAAAATGCGGGATCGACTCATCAAAAAAACCTTCGTCGAATAACGCCTTGGCTAGGCTAAACCGAGCTAATTCATTAGCCGGATTCGCTTCCAGAACGGCGGCGAACCTCACGATGCGTTCCTCCATATTAAGCACCCGGTCGAATCAAAATCTCCTCGATCACAGCCCTAGGCGGAAGATTGATCGCCAACATCACACACCGTGCGATATCGTCCGCCTGCATCATTCGGGCTCGAGCAACCGCATCAGGGGGAGTCGGACGAAGAGCCAACAGGTCGGTATCAATATCCCCAGGCAATATGGCGCAAGCCCGAATCCCATTCGGACGTTCCTCAGCGTTGATGGCTTGTGTTAACCCAAGCACCCCAAACTTTGACATAGAATACCCAGGGCCAGCTTTGGGGCTCGCCTGCCGTGCAGAATCCGAAACGATATTCACGATCGTTCCAGAACGGCGAACACGCATCTGTTTGAGAAATGCTTGCACGCAATAATAGGATCCGTTCAGGTTGGTATTGATCATTTCGTGATAATCCGATGAAGCAAGCACTTCGAGACTGCGCCGAGGCACGTTGGTTCCAGCCGCGTTTACCAACACCTCGACACTTCCAAATTCTTCTAAAATTTGCCGACCAACTTCTGCCACAGCGGACTCGCAACTGACATCACACGTCACTACAAAACATTGGGTTGCGGAACCACTGAGGCTCGCTGTTTCGTTCAGACTCTCCAATCGTCTTCCCAATAACGCGACTCGCCAACCCTCCTTGAGCAAGTGAATCGCGGCAGCACGCCCTACCCCGCTTCCAGCTCCCGTAACCACGGCTGTTTTTTTCATATCAAATGCTCTACGACTGTTTCAGGTCTTGCCCCAGATGGCCGACCTCAATCCAACGACGATCTGTAGCCGATTTCACTGCCGCATCCATGACACCTTGAGCCAATGCTCCGTCAAAAAACGACGGCGAACAGGGCCGCTGGTTACGGATCGCATCAATAAACTCAAAGCTCTGGTCATACCGAAAGCTAAAGAGCGGATCACCCGCCAACGGATCACGTGGTGACCCCGGCCATTTAAGAAACTCCTGAGGAACCGAGATTACCCTGAGGGCCTTCTCTCCTTTTTTAGTCACCTGCAATTGATGCGGTTGTTCGAGTTGAAATACGATCGATCCCTCGCTGCCGTTAACCTCAACATAATCTTGGCTCGCGGCACTTTCACCACGACCTGTAGCCACTTTGCTGCTCTCCAAAACCCCAGAAGCACCGACCTTATAATCAGCGAGAATCGTGACCCAGTCCTCCAGATCAGAAGGCTTCCCATCACGCACATTATGAAAACGCTTGGTATCGGCAACTAGCCGCTCCATTTCTCCGATCAAGAAATGCGCGTAGTCAATCCGGTGCGAGAGCATATCTCCCAACTCACCCGTGCCAGCGAGTTTTTGAACTTGTCGCCACCCAATATTTCGAGTCCCCCAATCCTGCAGTCGGCAACTGCGGAAATGATAAGGCTGCCCAACAGCTCCCTGACGTATCAGGTGACCCATATACCGCATTGCTGGAACAAAACGATAGGTAAAAGCCGTCATGTGACAAACCTTCGCACGCTCCGCAGCCTGATACATTGACAGCGCATCCGCATAATTTATCGCCATCGGTTTCTCACAAAACACATGCTTTCCGGCGGCGATCGCAGCGAGAACTAATTCTGCGTGCACCACGTTGGGTGTCGCGACAATCACGGCTTGGACGTCATCTCGCCTCATCACTTCCGTATAATCCGTGAAGGCAGCGTCCAGTCCCGTCTGAGCACTCGCTCGTGCGAGAGTCGTACCATCCGTATCACAAAGCGCGACTACAGCGACATCCGGACACATCGCTAAACCGGGGAGATGATTCTGCAGGGAGATCCCTCCGCAACCGATAAGGGCAATGCCAAGTTTACTCATTTGATTTGTTAAAAATAAAAACAGGGACGGCATGAAAAGCCGTCCCTGTTTTCAATATCGAGACTAGACCTTGACCCACTGACGGCTCTTGGCGGATTCCTCCACCGCTTCCAAAACACGTTCGTTCTTCAACCCGTCTTCAAAGGTTGGATGCACAGATTTTCCGTCCATGACCGCTTGCACAAAATCAGCAATGGTATGCACAAAAGTGTGCTCGTAACCGAGAATATGACCGGGCGGCCACCAGTTACCCACGAAGGGATGAGTCCCTCCCCCTTGGGTCACAAGAATATCACGAAACCCCTGACGATCTTGAGCATTGGTATTGTCAAAATATTTCAAGCGGTTCATGTCCTCGAGGTCGAACTGCAGCGATCCCTTGGATCCGTTGATCTCAATCTGAACATGGTTTTTACGCCCCAATGCAAATCGGGTCGCTTCAAGGTTTGCTAACGCGCCGTTATGAAATCGACCAATAAACATTGCCGCGTCATCCACCGTTACCTTCCCCATCTTCTTGCTACCCTTGGCTCCAAGACCATCACCCTTTCCGCTCTGATCCATCAAAGGACGTTCCTTAATGAAGGTATGCATCAACCCGCAGACTTCCTTGAATTCACCCACCAAATAACGACCCAGATCGATAATGTGCGCGTTAATATCACCGTGCGTTCCGCTGCCAGAAATCCCTTTCTGCAACCGCCAGACCAGAGGAAAATCAGGGTCAACAATCCAATCTTGAGCATAGCGAGCGCGATAATGAAACAGCTCACCCAACGCGCCTTCATCGATCATTTTTTTTGCCTGAGCAATCGCCGGAATGCGACGATAGTTATGGCAAACCATGTTCACGACCTTCGCTTTTTTGACGGCTTGAATCATCTCTTTACACTGCGCAACAGTCAGTGCCAGCGGCTTCTCACAGAGGATATGTTTCCCTGCCTTCGCAGCCGCGATCGCGATCTCCGCGTGGGAATCATTCGGGGTATTGATATCAACAATGTCAATGTCAGGACTGTTCACCACCGCTTTCCAGTCCGTCGAAGCGTGCTGCCAGCCCAATTGAGCTCGAGCCGCTTCTACTCCAGCAGAATCACGGCCACAGATGGTATGCATCTCGACGGAGGCTGGGAGGTTAAAAAAATGAGGTGCCTGACGCCATGCGTTAGAATGCGCCTTGCCCATGAATCGGTAACCGATCATGCCGACGCGAAGTGTTTTCGCCATACGATTCAAAGTATTGATTGAATTAGGTAACGTGCACTTTATAGTGTTCGGAGTATTTCAAGTCAACGAACGACTTGTCCGTCTAAAACCCAGACGCCTCCAAGTAGGCGTTTAACTTTTGTGTGATCCGGGTGCTTTCGCCCCAATCGTTAGTATGCAGGTGCAATTACTCAAATCAAAAATTCATCGAGCCGAGGTGACCGGTGCAAGCCTTCAATACGAAGGCAGCATGACGATTGCTCGTGACCTCATGGAAAAAGTCGGTCTCGTTCCTTACGAACGAATCCTCTGCAGTAATTTGGCAAATGGACAACGGTTTGAGACCTATGTCATCGCCGGAGAACGAGGCTCTGGTTCCATCGTTTTAAATGGTGCCACCGCCCATTTGGGTAACACCGGTGATCGCCTCACCATCATGTCCTTCGCGACTCTCACGGAGGTCGAAACCGCAACATGGCAACCGCAAGTCATCGTTCTGGGTGTGAACAACGCCATCATTAACGAACGCGGAATCTAATTTCACCCATGACCTATACCGCAACCCAGATAGCCGGATTCATTGGTGGGCAAGTCATCGGGGACGGGTCAACGCTTTTGCACCGGTTTGCTCCAGTCAACAGTGCGGAACCCGGTGACCTCACCTTCGCCGAAAACGAAGCGTTTTTTGAAAAAGCCATTCAGAGTGCCGCTTCAGCCATCCTCATCGATTCCGACATTTCGACATGCTCAAAAACCTGCATCCGTGTTCCACAGGCGAGGGTAGGTTTCGCGAAAGCTCTGGCTCTGTTTTTTCCTGAACCCGCTTTCTCTCCTGGCATTCACCCCTCCGCAGTCGTTGCTCCTTCATCCAAGATTGATTCCACAGCTCACGTCGGCCCCCATTGCATCGTCGGAGAACGCGTCGAAATCGGCCCCCGAGCCGTTCTCCAAGGCTTGAACTTCATCGGTGAGGATAGCGTGATCGGCGAGGACACTCGACTGTTTCCCAACACAACTCTTTACGCCGGAACCCGTATCGGCAAACGAGTACGCATTCACAGCGGTGCGGTTCTCGGCTCCGATGGATTTGGCTACGTTTTTGATGCCGGAGCACATCTAAAAATCCCTCAAGTGGGAACCGTCATCATTCATGACGACGTTGAAATTGGTGCAAACACAACCATCGACCGAGGTGCCATGGAACCCACCGTCATCGGACGCGGCACCAAGATCGACAACCTCGTCCAGATCGCCCACAACGTTGTCGTCGGCGAACACTCAATCATCGTCGCACAGGCGGGCGTTGCGGGCAGCACAAAGCTGGGACGTTACGTCATTCTCGCCGGACAAGTCGGCGTCGCCGGACACTTAGAGATCGGCGACCGCGTTACCGTCGCGGCACAATCCGGAGTGATGCACAACATTCCCGATGGCCAAAAGTGGCTCGGCAGTCCTGCACAGCCCGATAGAACAGCCAAACGCGTCATCCTCGCTTCCTTAAAACTCCCCGAGATCCTCCAACGCATCGCCAAACTTGAACGGTCCTCTAAACCTAAGCCAGACACGGAAGCCTAAGAGACTCAGTTTTGATCTCGCCAGCAGGGCGGTTCATTCAGGGTCCTTTCTCTGGGTGATGATTGCTTTGTTAGGAAGTTTTGGAAGCATCCCCGCGATCGAAATACCCCCTCCTGTTCTGAGAGAATTTCGCGGCGTCTGGGTGGCTACGGTGGGCAACATCAACTGGCCATCACGACCCGGCCTGACCTCGGGCCAACAACAGCAAGAGATCATCGCGATTTTAAATCAGGCATCCCGATCCCATCTGAACGCTGTCGTCCTTCAAGTCCGACCCTCCGGAGATGCCTTCTACGAATCAAGTTTAGAGCCATGGTCCCATTACCTCACAGGACACATGGGGCGCCCCCCTGCCCCGTATTATGATCCGTTGCATTTCGCAATCCGCCAAGCGCATGCGCTCGGATTAGAACTGCACGCCTGGATCAACCCTTATCGCGCAAGCATTCGCTCCGGAAAAATTCCGCTCGCAAAAAATCATTTCGCACTCCTCCATCCCGAGTGCGTGCGAACCTACGGGAATTATCTTTGGATGGATCCAGGAGAACCCGAAGTTCAGAATCACGTGGCCAACATCGTAGTGGATTTGGTGAAGCGTTACGATTTGGACGGGATTCATCTTGATGACTACTTCTATCCCTACCCAGAAAAGGCTTCCGACAAAACCGTTTTAGAATTCCCTGATGGAAAAACTTTTTCCACTTATCGCGCAAAGGGCGGAAAACTTGGTCGCAGCGATTGGCGGCGCCAAAACGTCGACCAACTCGTCGAACGACTCCATCGTGAAATCAAACGCCTCAAACCGGAATTACGCTTCGGGATCAGCCCCTTCGGAATTTGGCGACCGGGATTTCCTCCTCAAATTCGCGGACTCGATGCCTACGAAGAAATTTATGCCGACGCCAGACTTTGGCTGAGGGAAGGCTGGGTAGATTACATGAGCCCGCAACTTTACTGGGGGTTTGATAATCCCGCACAGGATTTTGGAGCGTTGCATACGTGGTGGCTAAGTCAAAACCCAAAAAATCGCCATATTTGGCCAGGACTAAATACCATCAAAGTAGGTCAAACATGGAAAGCAGACGTCATCGCTCGGCAGATCAATTATACGCGGCAAGCGGGAGCTAACCCGGGCACAATTCTCTGGAACATTGGAACCATTCAACGCAATAAAGGGAACCTATCGACCTTGATTGCTCAAAAAATTTATACCCAACCCGCCTTGCCACCAGCCATGACTTGGATCAACACACCCCCCCCTCCTTCACCAACCATGCAACTCTCAAGTCTAGGAGATAATCGTTGGAAATTACATTGGTCTCTCGCAACTAACCAAACTTCAGCCCATTGGGTGCTGCAGAATCGACGCGGAAAACTATG
>WBXJ01000134.1 GCA_008933045.1 Verrucomicrobiota bacterium | reverse complement strand
TCCATGTTCCACCAATGTAATTAAAAACAAAACCCATGTATGAAAATGCCTAAACCAGCCCGATTCAGTATCGTCGTGGCCTTGTTGACGCTTTTAGCAGGTGCTAATGTCAGTAGGGCAGATTACTCCAACGCCGTTAGCTCGCTAAGCCCTCTGGGTTACTGGCGATTTAACGATACAGGAACCTCACCTGCTCAGAATAAGGTGAGCAACGCTTCGCCAGCAGGCAGCATCATGGATGGTGCGGTCGTTCTGGACGTGGGCAAGGGAGAGCCGGGGATCGTCGGCAATTCACTTCGGTTCCGCAATCCGGGTGTGGCCGCAGGTTATCAAGGGTCGAAACTCGATATTCCTTTTAACGCAGCTCTCAATAAGCGCGGCGCGTTTAGTGTGGAATGCTGGATTAAACCCAGTGCATTGGGTGCGGATGGCACTGGCATGGCGGTTTACTCCTCGATGATGAACGATTTCATCCCTTCGGGCCGACGAGGATACCTGCTTTATATGAACAAAGATGGCCGCTTCGAATTCCGCTTGGGCAACTCGGGCGGTTACGTCGGAACGGTCAATAACGCCGCGTTGCCCGCTTACAATGCTGGCTTGGACAAATGGCGCCATGTGGTGAGTGTGTTTGACGGTTCGGAAACACGAATAATCGTGGATGGAGTGCTAGTGGCTAGTCGAATCCTTACTGCCGCGCAAATCGCCAGTTTGGAATTCAACACCCAGATGCCCCTTCGTATCGGCGGCACACCCTTCAACGGGGGTTTGACCGATTCACCGCTCATCTCGGCGGGTGGCGTCTCCGGCAACCGTGGAATCGATGCGTGGGTGGACGAATTTGCCTATTATCCCTACGCCTTGACAGTCGCCCAATGTGCCGCGCATTTTGGCACGGCGACAGCGAATCCCGCTGGCTACCGAGCTCAGGTGCTTGCCGATAACCCCACGGGCTATTGGCCGATGGACGAGGCCGCTTACCCTGAACCTGATGCCAGCACCCTTCCCGTGGTGGTCAACAGTGGCACGCTGGGAAGCGAAGCGGATGGCACCCTGCTCTGGGGTGGACTGACAGCACAACCGGGCAGCGGTTACGCTGGGTTCGGCGCGGGGAATAGTTCGATCTCGTTGGACGGTGCGAACGGTTACGTCAAATTGGGAGCACCCGCTGGGTTGGACATCTCGGGGAACATCACGCTGATGGCCTGGGTCAAACCGACCGTTAAAAACTTTTTCCGAGATATCATCGTCCGTGGATGGGATGATACGTATGCGGAAACATTTCTCCGAATTTCCCGAGGCACCGACCTCGCAGGATCGGGCTATGGCACCACCAACCATTACGAAATTGGTGTTTCCGATGGTGCGAATTATGACACGGTTTTGGTTCCGATGCCCGAAGGCGACATCGGCAACTGGGTATTCCTAGCGGGCACCTACGACGGAACCGAGTGGGCACTCTATCGTAACGGCAAAAAAATAGGCACCAAGGTGAGCGCGATTGGAGCCTTAGTCACCACCAACGCTTGGGCCATTGGGGCACAAAGCGAAGCCAATTTGGGCGGACCCTTTAGTAGTCCAGGCGGCATTAGCACCTATTTTGGCGGCAACATTGACGAAGCGGCGATTTTCGGGACTGCTCTTACAGAAAGCGAAATCAGCAGCCTCTATGACGCAGCACAGGTTTCCCCAGTGATCACGCGTCCAATCGCTTCTCCTGACGGATTTGCGAACACACCTTGGCCCACCTTGTTCAAGGGCGCATCGGCCACATTAACGGTCGTTGCGGAAGGTGGCGGGACGTTGGAATACGCGTGGACTCGGGATGGAGTTTCGCTAGGAGTCACCACCAAAGACCTCGTTCTGAGCAATGTCCAAGTTGGCACACCGACCTATGCGGTCACGGTAAAAAACGCTTATGGTTCGACCACTAGTTCGGTCACATTGACTGTGATCGCAGCACCACCGTCGTTCACTCAGAATCCTGTCGGGCTGGCTCGTTTTGCGGGCAGTCCCTTCAGCTTCTCCGTGGTGACCGGAGGCAGCACACCTCAAACCTATCAATGGCAAGTCAACGGTGTGGACATCGCAGGTGCGACCTCTACGACCTATGCGGGCGTGGCTTCTGAGGAGGGTAGCACAAGCTATACTTGCGTCGTCAGCAACGAGGCTGGAACCGCCACGAGTGCTTCTGGCGTTCTCGCTGTGAGTGCTGCGCCTTCAGGGTTCAGTGCGTCGGTGATGGCAAATTCACCGATCGCGTATTGGCGCTTGGGGGAGACCAGCGGCGGCACCGCCTTCGATTATGCAGGGGCGAACAACGGCGCCTATTTCAACACAACACTGAACCAAGAAGGTTATTCCGGTATTGATCCGGATCGGGCGGCTGGATTCTCTGGCGAAAACAGTTATGTGGGCCAGATCAGCGGTTCTAAAGTGAACTTCGAAGGCACCAACGTCAGCTTCACGCTCGAATGTTGGGCGAAAGGAGCTGAGGGTCAACCCGATGAATCCTCCTTGATCGCCAAGGGCACTGGAGCGGATGGCACGACTGCCAACGAGCAGTTCGCTCTCGACGTGGCCTTTGGAAATTATCGCTTCTTCACCCGAGGCAGCGCCGGCGTAATCTATGCAGCCGAGGCGACTGTGGGACCGAACGGGACATGGCAGCATGTTGTTGGGGTCTACGATCAATCGAATCCTGAATCACCGGAGCTTCGGATTTACATCAATGGCGAACTCTCGGGAAGTGGTGCAGGTCGGCCATTTTCAAATGGTGGTTTGCGAGCATCGAGCTCCGCCGTTTCCATCGGTTCGAAACGGTTGGGCAACGCGCCTGCGTTCGGCGGCACGTTTAACGGCAGCATTGACGAGGTCGCGATTTATGCCACCGCTCTCAGCGAGTCCGCTGTGATGACTCAATATGGAAGCCGTTATGGAGCCAATACGCCACCGCAGATCAGCTTCCAGCCGAAGGCAGCCGTCAATTACGTCACGTTAGGTGCGACGTTCTCGGTTGGCTCCTTTGGAACCGTTCCTATTAGTTACCAGTGGAGACGGAACGGCGTTGCTATCGCAGGTGCGGACGGCTCCACCTACTCCCTTTTCGGCCTCACCGCTGGGGATGCTGGCAGCTACACCGTCACCATCACTAATCCAGCCGGAACCACGAACAGCGCAGTCGCCGTCCTGACGGTGTTACCTGCGCCTGTAAAGCCTCCTTCCGTTTCCGGATTGGTTCTCCATCTGTCGTTTGAGGACAACCTGAAGGATACCACCGCACGCGGAAACGACGGGATCGCGATCAACCAGACCGGTACTTCGAGCAACACAGTGAGTGCCCTGTTTGTGGACGGTAAAATTGGAAAAGCGGTGAATTACAAATCTGACTTTGGTCAGCCTGGCGCAGCTGGAGTAACCACAACGACCAACACAACCTACGTTTCACTCGGCGTCAGGCCCGACCTGCAATTCGGGACCAACGTTGATTTCAGCATCGCGTTCTGGGTCAAATTACCTACCGACTTTATCGGTGGTGATCTACCCTTCTTTACAACGACTGTTGGCTCTCTCGGAGGCCAAGGTATCGTGTTCTCTCCTGCTTATGGATACGGCATCGGTAGCGGTGCTGAACCTGATCCCGCCCCACTCAACTACGGAGGTTGGGGAATGTCTCTCTATGATGAAGGCTCCGCCAACGGAGCACGAATCTATGGTGACATTGGCAGTATCAACGACGGCGGTTGGCACCATCTAGCCTTCGTATTTGACCGCGATTCGCAAGTGGTCACGTATCTCGATGGTTCACCCGCAAAATCGTTCAAAAGCACGGGCACCATTACCGGTGCCGCCAAAACGATTGATACCGGCCTCGCGGCTACCATCGGTCAAGATCCCACCGGTTTGTACCAGGAAACGGGGTCAGGCGACATGGATGACCTTGGCGTCTGGAGAAGGACACTGACTCCTCTTGAAGTCGGATCCATTTATGTGGCTGGAATGAACAACCTGAGCTTCATCGGTGCAGGGTTGTTGCTCCAGAAGAACGGGGCAGCCTCCGAATTGGTTTGGGATGGTGGACAACTCCAACAATCCGAAACCGTCAACGGAACCTACACAGACGTCGTAGGTGCCCAATCACCCAGAGCAGTCATCGGCGCAACAGCAACGATGTTCTACCGGCTAAAACTGTAAGTCTTACCTCACATCAACCCTCTCCCCAAAAAGGAGAGGGTTTTTCATTTCTAACTGGGATTCCGTCCGCCCCGTTGGGGCGCGGGGCAGGACCATCCCGATAAAGTGAGTTGTGCCTGTGGGTCCATTTTTCTCCAAAATAGCCTTGCCAGAGTGGGGTTACCTCGGTTCTATACCCGTTCCATCTCTGATGGAGGCTGGATAGCTCAGTTGGTAGAGCAGTCGACTGAAAATTGACGTGTCGCCGGTTCAATTCCGGCTCCAGCCACCACATTTTAGCGGGTGCCTTCGATTGAATTGAGTTCAGCTATTTCGGCAAGGGTTTCCGGCAAAAAATCATGTGCTGCCATGGCAGCACGTTTTTAGTTTCTACCCACTCTAATCCCACAACGGATGCTTCCTTTTTAACTTGAGCCACACTCATTTTGTGGACGGCTTTGATGGGAACTGCCTGATCCTCGGCCCGGTACTCCACAAACACAACGCGACCTCCGGGCTTAAGCGCTTTCGCAATTCCCTGCATCATCTCAAAGGGATGTGAAAACTCATGGTACACATCCACCATGATGACGAGATCCACGGTGTTGGTCGGCAGCTTTGGATCGGTGATCGTGCCCAAGACGGGTTGGACGGTTTTCACTCCTCGGCTCGCCATATTCTTGTTCAACAGATCGAGCATCTCTTGTTGGATCTCTACCGCGTAGACCACGCCGTTGGTGCCCACCTTGGTGGCCATGCGCCAACTGATGTAACCTGTGCCTGCACCAATATCTGCGACGCGATCATTCGGCTTGAGGCCGAGGGCATCCACCATCAGATCTGGTTTTTCCTCATCCGCACGTTCCGGCCGTTCTAACCACTCCGCGCCTTGGTGCCCCATGACATGAGCAATTTCGCGACCGAGGTAAAACTTACCAATCCCGTTGGGGTCATGGATTGTTTTTGTGACATAACGCGGCGACTCTTGAGCCGAGACCGGTGGCGCGATCACTGATAAACTGAGAAGAGCAAATAAAAGGCGAATCATGGAGGTGCGATAAGTGACGTTGGTTTACTGGGAAGGATGAGAAGGTAACTTCAAGGCATGTTCCCCGAGCCATGCCGATCGTTTTGGGCGTTTTGGTTTTAATCCAAACGGCTTGATCGCTCGGAGGCGGATATATGAGATCGCTTCCTCCACCGAATCGGTCGCAAAGACCAAATCAAGATCCTCTGGGCTGATGGTGCCTTCCTTGACCATGGTGTCGAACATCTCCAGCGTCTGCTTCCAATAAGCTTTGCCCATGATCACGATCGGGAAATTCTCAATCTTTTTGGTTTGAATCAGGGTAAGAGCTTCAAACAGTTCATCCATGGTTCCGACACCTCCGGGCATGACGACGAATGCGTAGGAGTATTTGATCAGGAGAGTTTTTCGGACGAAGAAATAGTGCATCGTCACCTGACTATCGAGATACGGATTGGCGTACTGTTCGTGAGGCAATTGGATGTTGCAACCCACGGATGGGCCGCCCGCTTCACGTGCGCCTCGGTTCGCGGCTTCCATGATTCCTGGGCCGCCGCCAGTCATCACCGTGAATCCGAGGTGTGCCAAGGCACTGCCCATTTCTCGAGCCAACTCGTAATACTTGCTGCCGACTGGCGTTCGGGCCGAGCCGAAAACTGTCACACAAGGGCCGACAAAATGTAGACCCCTAAAACCATGAATAAAATCTCGAAGCACCCGAAACACCGTCATGAGTTCTCCAGTGCGAGAATGGGGTCCCTCAAGAAAGCCTTTCTCCCGTTGCAAAGCGATAATGCCTCGGGCTTTAGGCGAGCGAGCCTGAGTGGTGAGAGGAGGTGATGGGATTGTACTCATGGATCACACACGGTGAGGCAAACTATAGCGCAGCACTCCCCCCATGCCAATGGTTCCTTTGCGGCACTTTTTGATGAGATGTTTGCGCTGGTTTTTCCCGCAAAAACCTTGAATAATTGGGCTTATGCGATTTCCACTTGCATTGGGTTTAGTGTTTTTGACGATGGTAACGGTTCGGGTTCGAGGTGAAGAACCGGTTGCTACGAACTCCTTCGAATTTAAAGCGGATCGGTTTGCCGACATTCAGATCCTGCGTTATCAGGTGCCTGGTTTCGACGCGCTGCCGCTCGACAAAAAGAAATTGGCTTACTACCTGACAGAGGCGGGCCTATCAGGTCGCGACATCATCTGGGATCAAAAGTATCGCCATAACCTTATGGTCCGCAAAACGCTCGAAACCGTTTTGCGAACCTATCGAGGCGAACGCACGGGAACCAACTGGGATGGGTTCGTCACGTATGCCAAGCAAGTTTTCTTTGCCAACGGTGTTCACCATCATTACGGCAGTGCCAAGATGCTCGCAGAGTTTCCTCAAAGTTATCTGAAGGAACTGTTGAGCCGTTGTGATCTGAGAACACTCCCATTGGAAGGCAAGTCCATGGAGGATTATGTGAAGGAACTGACCCCGATCCTTTTCGATGCAACGAAAGATCGCAGAACCGTGAATCTCGATGCGGGTGTGGACAATGTGAAGGGTTCGGCGAATAATTTTTATCGCGGAGTGAGCGCGGCGGAAGTGGAGTCATTTTACGCAGCCAAAGTGAAGGAAAGCGGGAATTCGAGATTGTCCTATGGCCTGAATTCACAGCTCACCAAGGTGAAAGGTCAAATCGTTGAACGCACGTGGAAGGTGGGGGGGATGTATGGTCCAGCCATTGAAAAGATTGTGGGTTGGCTCGAAAAGGCCGTGGAGGTTACTGAGAATGAAGCTCAGAAAAAGAGCCTGCAAGCGTTGATCAAATATTATCGCTCGGGAGAGATTGCCGATTTTGATGCGCATTGTATCGCGTGGGTTTCTGACACGGGTTCGACTATCGATGTCGTCAACGGTTTCATCGAAGTCTACGGTGATGCGGCACAAAAAAGAGGTTCTTTCGAATCCGTGGTCTCGATGCGGGATGAGGAAGCGACGAAGCGAATTGGTGCTATTTCAAAAGAAGCGCAATGGTTCGAGGATCATTCGCCAATTGCGGATGCACATAAGAAAACAAATGTGACGGGTATTTCGGCGAAGGTCATCACGGTGATTGGTGAAGCTGGAGATGCGGCTCCTGCCACGCCTGTGGGGATCAACTTGCCGAATGCCGAATGGATCCGCGAACGGCATGGATCGAAATCGGTTTCGCTCGGTAACATTGTTGCGGCTTATAATCATGTCAAGGCCAAAAGCCCGGCAATTCAAGAATTCGGTCTGGGCGAGGATGTCATTGAGCGTGTGAAAAAATGGGGACCACTTTCTGGAGATTTGCACACGGACATGCACGAAGTAATCGGCCATGCCTCGGGTCAAATCAATCCCGGAGTAGCGACGACGGATCAGACGCTGAAGAATTATGCGGGGACTCTGGAGGAGGCACGCGCGGATTTGGTGGGATTGTATTACATTCTCGATCCGAAGCTGGTGGAGATTGGCGTGATGCCGACGCTCGATGTGGGCAAAGCCCAATATGACAGCTACATCATGAATGGTCTGATGACACAGCTTTTTCGCGTCAAACCGGGCAATCAACTTGAGGAGGCGCATATGCGCAACCGGCAACTGGTGGCGAGTTGGGCCTTTGAAAAGGGTCAACCAGACAAGGTTGTGGAACGAGTCTCACGTGATGGTAAAACGTATTTTAAGATTAACGATTATCAGAAATTGCGAACCCTTTTCGGCCAACTATTGCGAGAGATCCAAAGGGTAAAATCGGAAGGTGACTTTAGTTCAGCGAAGAATTTGGTGGAGAATTATGGGGTAAAAGTGGATCAAGAATTACTCAACGAAACCCATCGCCGTTACGCACCATTGAACATCGCCCCGTTCATGGGGTTCATCCAGCCTCGGCT
>WBXJ01000133.1 GCA_008933045.1 Verrucomicrobiota bacterium | reverse complement strand
TTATGCAAACCAATCATCAAACTTTCGTGGCTAAAAAGCGGGGGTTCACACTCATCGAGCTTTTGGTGGTCATCGCGATCATCGCCATCCTCGCTGGTATGCTGCTTCCGGCACTCTCGAAAGCGAAGACCAAGGCTCAGGGCATTCTCTGCATGAGCAACAATAAGCAACTGGTTTTGGGCACGCAGTTGTACACGATGGATAACAACGAACGGATGCCCAATAATTTTACGATTCCCGATACCCTAGATGCGATCACTACCAAGAAATTCAATAACTGGGTGAATAACGTGATGACTTGGGGCACGACGGGGACCGAGGGAATTAGCGTCACCAATGTGGACTGGGTGAAGAATGGGGTTCTCGGTCGTTACACGGCCGGTGCCGTCGGTATCTACCAGTGCCCAGCAGACAAACGAGTTAGCCCAGCTCAATCTCGGCTCGGTTGGAGCCAACGCAATCGAAGCAATGCGATGAATGCGTTAATCGGGTTATCGGATAACCTAGCCGGATCCCTAGGTGGAAGAAGCTGGGCGATGGGTGGAGCGTATCGCCAGTTCCTCAAGACCGGCGACTTTCCAACGCCCGCTAATACTTGGCTCACGCTCGATGAACATCCTGACTCAGTGAACGATGCATTCTTTATCAACGATGTGAACTCTACCGCTTGGAGCGATGTTCCAGGTTCACTCCATAACGGGGCTTGCGGATTTTCATTCGTAGATGGGCATGCCGAAATCAAGAAATGGCAGAGCTCAGCCTCGAAATATCCCAAAATCTCGTTCGGTACAGTCGCCGTCCGAACCGACGGCAGTCAGGCTTGGAAGAACGATTGGAAGTGGTACAAAGACCGCACCCAATACATTCCTTACCGTTAGTTCTTAACTTGCGAGGAAGCGGAGGAGCGATCCAAGCGGTGGTAATGGTTCATCCGTGGGCGGATCAAGGTGGTTTTGGTGCCGTCTGTCCAAAGAATCTCCGCTGATTCCACTGCATGTTCTCCCAGACCAAAATGCAGAGTCTTGGGGTGTTGCGAGCGATAAGAATCCCCGGTTACCAAGGTCTTTACTTGCGTGTGACCATTCGAGTGACAGATCACGCGGGTTCCGATCAGCGATTTCCCCGCTGTTTCTCGAAATTGAAATCCGATCCAACTTCCAGAGTTGGGGATCTGATTCCGATAAATGCGGACGGTGTGCGAGAGACTCGGCCACGTGTCATAACTCACCACTACTAAGTCCATTTGCCCGTCGCCGTCGAGGTCATCCGACACGACGTTGCGTGAATCCTGCTCCAGACCAACGCCGAAGAGATGTGCAACGTCGATGAAACGTTGGCCCTGTTGATTCAGATACAGCCGGTTCTTCTCAAAACCTCCATAGGAGTGGCCCAAATCTCTGGTGCGCGCGAATTTATTTCTAAAGTAAAGGTAAGCAACGGGATTATCCTCGGAGTTCCCGATGAACATGTCATGCAGCCAAAACTCGGATTCATAATCGCGGACTGTTCCTTTGCTTTCCATCCCGTTGGCGACGTAAACGTCGGGAAACCCGTCATTGTCCGCATCAAACGCGCTGCACCCCCAGGCCCAACCCGCCCGAGCGATACTCGCACTCGCTGCAGTGTGTGCAAATCCGACGTTTGGCTGAGCAAAGTAAAGCCGATTGCCACTCATCGAAGGTCCACGCATGCGAGGATCCGCGAGGTTACTAGGACGGTGCAGCCCCGCTTTCTCCAAGCGATCCACTGTGGGTGAGGTCATTCCGATCATTAGAAAATCCAATCGCCCATCGCTATTGAAATCGCTCAACACATGAGCCATTCCGAACGCATGGGGCTCATCGATCCAATCTGTTGTGCGGTCGATAAAATGACCCTGCCCATCGTTTTGGTAGAGGTCTACTCCCGCAAAATCGCTGACGACGAGCAAGTCAAGAAACCCATCGGCGTTCAGGTCCACGAAGGAACTGCTATAAGTACGGCGTAGGCGTTTCGGCGCCAGACCGGACGCCAAAGTTCCGTCGGTGAAATCCCCCTGACCGTTGTTGAGTAACAGGTAGGAGGGGTAACCGTCCTGAGCTTCATAGTAGGGCGTTGGCATGGCTCCGCCTTCGTACGGCTTTTTGTATTGAGCGATAAAAAGATCAAGATCCCCATCGTGATCGATATCCCCGCAGGTCATGACCATCGGGTAGGTCAGCTCGGCGGGGCTGGGCCAGATCAATAATTCTGGAGTAACAAAGGTTCCATGCTCAGAACCTTTGAACAGCACCAAGCCTTCGTGTTTGAGGCAGAGCAAATCGACACGCGCATCCCCATCAAAATCTCCTAAAAGTGCGCAACTAATTAAACCCGGCGAGTGACGACACAGGGGTTCGCTGGCATAGGTTCCCTCCGGCGATCGTCGAAGAATTAAGTTTTTCCCCGCGAGAATGATCTCCGAATAACCATCCCCATCGAGGTCATAAACTAACAATGGATCGATCGAGAATGCGTTGCGAGGAGGGGTAATGGATTGCTCGTGGATCAATTGGAAAGGCACTGGGTCATGGCGGGTTGAAAGAGTGAGCCTACTCGCATCCAGTTGAGCGACGGCGATGCGGCCATGCTGAAAGGCTTCAGGATCCCACCGCACTTCAAAATCTCCCTCGATCACCGCACGTAGTGATGCGAGCGGATTTGTCAAATGCGCCGAAAAATAAAAGGAACTCTGATCGGGTAGGCCAAACTGATTGGTCTCAAAACGAACCTGTCGAAACTCGACCTGAGCCAGATTCCACCCGTTTGATCGCTGGGAATCGACGACTTTTGACCAAGCCATCGGATCGAGGCTGAGTCCATTCCCAGCGGGCTTCTGAACCTGAATGCCATGGACTGATGAGAAAGGCTCAAGCCATCGTGGTAAAATAATTCTCCCAAAATCCATCTGCGCGATCGGTGCTAACCGATTGGTGGCGGCGTTGCTGGAATCCCAGAGTGTCTCAAAAAAGCCGCCGCATTGTTGCGCAAGCCGTTCCCGTTCCCAAAAAAATACTATTGCCTGAGATTCCGTCGCTTCAAGTTTTGCCACGTCGGATTGCAGGGAAGAACCACCACGTGTTGAAGGAATCTGAAGGCTGTCGGAACCCTCCTGGATCAACCAAAAATAGGCGAATCCGCAAGCAACAATCGTGCAAGCAAAGCCGATCGTGAACCATATCAGTTTTTTCCGAGTCAGGAGGTACATGGGGCGGATGATCGGTTCACACTACCATGACCGAGGGAAGAAACGAGCTGAATGATGACGCAGTGGCGAGCGCGCAGGGGCCCGAAGTCCAAGGACTACTTCGTCTTAGGGCGGAAAATCATCGCTTTTTTATCGGATCCTTCGACCTCTACACTGTGGACTTCGATGTCCGGATCATCGCGGAGAATACTGTGAATGATCCGACGATCGAAGGAGCTGAGCGGTTCCATTTCAATAATATCACCCCAGCGTCGCACTTTCTCAGCGGCATCCTTGGCCTTTTTGACGAGCGAATCCCGACCCTGCGTCCGGTATGCCCCAACGTCCACCATGACCTTAGACTGGGTCGGATCTTGGCGGAAAATAATGCGGTTGGTGATATACTGCAAATCAGCCAAGGTCTGGCCTTGGCGACCGATCAAACGCCCCGGGTCATCTGTCTGGATCTCAAGCAACAACCCTTCCTCCAACTTATGTTCCACAACGGTGACGACGAAACCGAGCTTGTGCAGAATCTGCTCAAGAATGACTTTGGGTTGTTCGGGCATAGTTTTGTTTGGGTTGAGATGGATTGTGGCAAGGTTCCTTACAAGTGCTTAGGGTTTCTTGCTAGGACGTGCTGCAGGATGTGCGGGCGTGGTGACGGATTTATCACGAGTCAATTTCATCTGTGCAATGGACAGTATGTTTTGCACGGTCCAATAAATTGTTAGGCCCGCTGAAAAATTGTAGAGGAACACCATCATCATCAACGGCATGTATTTCATGATGCGCTGTTGTCCCGCATCCATTCCCGGGGAAGCCGGCGTGAGTTGAGCCTGCCAAAGCATGGTCGCTCCCATGAGGAGAGGAAACGGATTGATTGGAAACCCTGCAATAGTGGCGATGGTATCTGGGCTGCTCAAATCGTGAGCCCACAGGAACGAGGCACCACGAAGCTCGATCGCCGCTTGGAGCATGCGGTAAAAACCAAAAAAGACAGGAATCTGAATGATCATCGGGAGACAACCCGCAACGGGGTTAATCTTGTTCTCCTTCATGAACTCACTCAACTTACCCTGCATCTTCGTGGGTTCATCTTTGTATTTATCCTGGATCGCCTTCATCTGAGGTTGCAGCTTTTGCATCCGTTTCATGGATCGCGTGCTGGAGGCTGACAGGGGCCAAAAGATCAGCTTGATCGTGATGGTGATGATAATAATCGCCAAACCGTAACCAAACCCTAAGGCGTGCAGACCATTGAGGGAGAGCAACAGGCTTTTCGCAAAGAAACCAATGAAACCATCAAAACCCATCACCAGATCCACCTCACGGTGAAGTCGGGCGAGCAGGTTGTATTCCTTAGGCCCAGCAAATACATCCATGGGTGTAACGAAAATCTGGTTCGCGGGCACCGTCACTTCGTTGTAGGCCAGCGAAGTCTGATACCCCAATGGTTGGAGAAGTGGGCTCGACTGCGTGCCGATATCTTCCTTGGTAGGTGCAGCAAGTTGGATCTGCCGACCCATCACACGATCTGCGGGCTGTTGCGGGACTGCGATCATGGTAAAAAATTGGTTGTGAACCGCAGCCCAAACCACGTTAGACGCACCGCCCGAATACTCCGTCCGCGCTTGACCGGGAAAACAGCCTAGGGTGCGATTCGCAAACCACGATTCAGTGATATGTTCTGCCGCGCTGCCGTTATACCAGTCAAGCCCCAGATACATCGCTTCATTATGCACGCCTATCGGTGTGGCCGTCCCGATGATGATTTCGCGTGCAGGCACTTGGATCGCCTCTCGAGTGCGGTTTTCGAACTTCAGATTAAACTTAATCAGATAATTCGTTGAGAGTTGGTATTCCTTAATGATTCGCAGCCCGCTCTGCAGTAACTTCTCGGCCCGGACAGTGGTCGAACCCACCGTGCTCAGTTGATAAACACCATCCCCGATTAACGAATCAGGGCCCATTAAACTTAACGCGGGCACGGGTGCTTTCGCGTTTAAATTAGCCAGTTTATCCTTCTTGTCGTCCTTTTTTGCGACTGATTCTGGATACTTTTTAAGCGAAACGTGTTTTAGCCCGCCACCTGTCGAAGTGAACACATAACGTGCGTCCTCATTTTCCAGAGTCAACGTTTCTTCCTTCACCAGCACTCCAACATTTTCCGGTCTGAAACCGGTATTCACAGGGGTGACGTTGACATTAGGATCCGGGCGCAGCGGGGTGATTCCATTGCTTGAAACACCAGCCACCGCGTTGGTTGGTTGTACCGGCAACAGTTTGGGTGGAAAAAGTTTATTCGTCAGCGGCATCCATGCGAGAAGGATTGCGAAGGCAGCAGCAAGGACGATGAGTGATTTACGATCCATGATAAAAAAGGGCTAACGAGACGTAGAAAATTGGGTGGAATGTGCGATTGGGTGAGGGACTGGGTCGTGGCCGGCTCCGCCCCAAGGCTGGCAGCGGATTAGGCGTTTAGCCGCCAACCAGATTCCTGCAAAGGGCCCGTGGATCCTGATGGCGTCATAAGCATAAGCGGAGCAGGACGGGGTGAAACGGCAGCGAGCGGAGGATCCGAAAATGATCGACTTAAGCGGTGAAAATAAGAAGCGGTAAACCAGAAGTGCCGCGAGCAAAGGGAGACTGATCACACCCAGCATACGATTCTTCCACACCTGCGAGAGGTGCGGATGGACATTCCGCTCTTCGATCTCAGGTTGCCGGCAGCAACCGAGCTCTGCGGAGGACGTGCAGGTAGTCTCGCTCAACTTCGCCATAGGTTTTGCCCACGATGGAATTACGCGCAACCAGAACAATCGTGACGGGCTGCGAAAAATCGTGCTGGTGTCGGCGAAAGGCTTCCCGTAGGAGCCTCCGCGCTCGGCTGCGGAGAACGGCCCCCCCGATTTTACGGGAGGTAACAACCCCGAGACGTGGTTTTGTCGCGAGTTCAGACCTGAGCCAATTGAGCACAAGGCAGCCATGAGCTAGGCGCTGGCCAGTGTTGCGTAGGCGGGTGAATTCGCCGGACCGAACCACCCTCTGGGTCGAACCCAACAGCAAGGGAAGCGGTTCAGGTTCATTCATTAAAAACACCCCACCAATCGTTACACTGGGGTCAGGCGTTTGCGGCCCGATCGGCGGCGGTTGGCAAGGACGGCTCTGCCGCCGCGAGTCGAGTTGCGGTTAAGAAAGCCGTGCTGGCGTTTCCGTCGCATCTTCGACGGTTGGTATTGACGTTTCATGGCAGTGTCGCTTGTTTAATCCCGCCAGTCGAAAAGTCAACCCTAGGCTGACCCGTCACTAACGTGAGCGTGGGAGAATAACAGAGGAGCCCAAGGTGTCAACTAACTGATCAGAAAAAAATCTTCATCACTGTCCGGCTCAGTTGAGTTTCTTGAGGCTCGGCGGGCAACATGGGTTAGCGGTTAATCTGGACGCCTTATTTTGCCTTCTCATTTTTTGAGAAGTACACGATTTTTTACAACAAGATTCTCCTTGTTCGCAGACGGTCGGAATGTAGCCTGTTGAGTGATTGCCTGACCTTTTAAAAACTGTGAGGGCAGTGATGAAATGACCTCAAACAAAAAGGTAAGGCGCAGCACAGGAAGGACTCTAGTTAGTCCGCCGTTTGCATCAGGGTGTCAACGGGTCACTGCGGAGGCTATCGAACTTTATCGCTCTGGTGCCCATGAGTAATCTTTTTTTCGAACGGCCCATCCTGAACTCGCCGTATGACCTTCCGGCGAAACACTGGGAACTGGACGCCTCGGGACAACCCACGCAAAAACTAATCGAATCCCGTCGCCCAGCTCAGTTCATAACCGCGATCCCCAAGCCGAAGAAACGTAAACGCTCGGATACCCAAGAGGAGATCGTCTTTGACGAGGGAAAGGGCATCTCGACGAAGTCCCAGCAGTATGAGACGACCTGGATCATCAACGAGGTGCGCGGACAGGTGAATACGTGGCGGAATCTTCCCAACCCTAGCCAGTGGAAGGTCACGCCCGAGACGCAGCGGTTGCTTCAGCACTGGCGGCACCACAAGTTCAGCGGCATCCGCCCCTTCTTCTGTCAGGTAGAGGCCGCCGAGACTGCGATCTGGCTCACCGAGGTCGCGCCCCGTTCCGCAAGCGGGGAAGGCATTCTGGAACACCTTCGCCGCGCGAACAATGACGCCAACCCTGAACTGATCCGCCTCGCGCTCAAGCTCGCCACCGGCGCAGGCAAAACAACCGTCATGGCCATGCTCATCGCTTGGCAGACAATTAATGCCGTGCGCCGTCCTGCCAGCAAACATTTCACCCGTGGCTTTCTGGTGTGCGCACCAGGTCTGACGATCAAGGATCGGCTGCGGGTCCTCCAGCCCAATGATCCCGACAGCTACTACAAGGATCGTGAACTGGTACCGAGTGACATGATCGATGAGCTCGATCGGGCCAAAATCGTCATCACCAACTACCACGCATTCAAACTGCGCGAGCGCATCGAACTTTCTGCTGGGGGACGGTCGCTGCTTCAGGGGCGCGGTGGTGATGAACTCAACACCCGTGAGACCGAAGGCCAGATGCTTCAGCGCGTCATGCCCGGCCTGATGGGCATGAAAAACCTCATGGTCATCAACGATGAGGCACACCATTGCTACCGTGAAAAACCCAGCGAACCCGATGACGAGGACCTCAAAGGGGACGAAAGGCGTGAAGCTGAGAAGAACAACGAGGCCGCGCGCCTATGGATTTCGGGTCTTGAAGCCGTCAAGCGCAAGCTGGGCCTTGGTCGCATCATTGACCTATCCGCGACTCCCTTCTTTCTGGGCGGCTCCGGCTATGCTGAGGGCACGCTATTTCCGTGGACGATGAGCGATTTCTCACTCATGGATGCCATCGAGTGTGGCATCGTCAAGCTGCC
>WBXJ01000132.1 GCA_008933045.1 Verrucomicrobiota bacterium | reverse complement strand
CGGCGTCGGATAGAATTCCAGACGGGTCGCGAAGAGATGTTGGTAAATCTCCAGCGAGGCATTGGGCTACTTGACGAAGCGGAGTTCGCCGCACGTCGTGATGCCGAACAACTCAATCGCTCACTGATTGATCTACGGGAAACTCTGACTAAGGTGAGCGCGCTTCGGGACGAAAATTGGACTCAGGACAATTGGTCCTCCGAATTGACGCGCGCCCTCACCACCTTGGAGAACGCTCGCATGGAATGGAACTCGGCACGCATAAAATGGCCGAGGCTGGACGCTGCCCCAACCACAGATCAAAATCCCCATAGTTCCCCAGGGCGTTCCAACGGAATTTTACCCACGACGGATTTTAAGGAACTCTGCCGCATTGGACTCGCCTTGAATTGGCCCGTGGCTCTGGTCACGTTGCTCGGTTCATTAGCGATTATTCTATTATTGCTGCGCCGTTGAAAGATTCATGGGCTGGTGGAAGAAACATAATCCTGACCCCCTTGATCAACGGTCCAAGGCACTGAAGTCTCAGCTCTCCAGTCTGGAGGATGAGATTCGGCGGCTGCAATCGCAAGTGGAGCAACCCGCCAGCCAACCCAAGCATCGATCCACCGTTCGACCCCAGTCGCCGCCCTCGCAACGTCCCATCGCGGCGATCCCTAAAGAGCCTATTTTTGAACCGGTCGATCGTTGGCAACATAAGCCCGAACCTCCTTCGACGGCACCCCATTTTAATGATCTAGGTGTTCGCAAATACGATTTGCTAGCCACTTGGCGAAGGTTCAAAGCTCACTTCCGCGGACCTTCCTCGAACAATCCAAAACTCGTCTCCTACCTTGCCGCAGGAAGTATCAATGGACTTCGCCCGCTGCGTTACGAAAAACGGGTGGCAAGAAACCGTTTCATCCTTCTATCCGTATTTTTTGTGCTGATTCTCTGGGGAATCCTCGCGATGATTTTCAACCAACGATAAAGCAGGCGGAGGTCTGGCGGCTTAAGGTTGGGGCGTTTGTTGGTTTTTAATGAATGCTTTGACCTGGGCTTCCAGCGCGGTCAGAGGCAACGCGCCTTGGAGGAGGACCGCATCATGAAACTTGCGCAAATCAAATTTTTGGCCGAGCTCCTTTTCGGCGAGAGTCCGCAGTTCTCTGATCTTTAATTGCCCGATTTTGTAAGCCAACGCCTGCCCGGGCCAGACGAGATAACGATCCACCTCAACCGCGATGTCGTGCTCAGTTTTCCCTGCGTTCTCGGTAAAATAATCAATGGCGCGTTGCCGCGACCAACCGAGGGAGTGCATGCCCGTATCTACAACCAAACGGATGGAGCGCCACATCTCATAGGTCAGTTGGCCAAATTTCATGTAAGGATCCTTATAGAATCCAAGCTCCTCACCTAAACTTTCGGCATAAAGTCCCCAGCCCTCAATGAACGCGGTGTATTCACCAAATCGTCGAAAATCGGGTTGACCGGTCATCTCTTGGGCAAGGGCTAATTGCAAATGATGACCGGGAACGGCTTCGTGCAAGGTGAGTGCTTCCATTTCCCAACGAGGTCGAGATCGTAGGTTATAGGTGTTAGCAAAGAAAAAACCGGCCCGACCCACACTGATTGCCCCGGGTTCATAATAGGCGGTAGTTTGGGTTTTCTCGGAATAGGATGGGATGGGCATCACTCCATAGGGCAGGCGAGGCAGTGTTCCAAAAATGCGGGCCAACTCGGGATCGGCCCGCTTGCAGATGTCTCGATAGCCTGTAATGAGGTCCTCCGCGTGCGCGTAGAAAAACTGGTCATCGGTGCGTAGGAATGTGAGGAATTCAGCGAATGTGCCCTCGAATTGAAGTTGTTGGATGATCTTCCTCATCTCACCTCGAATGCGTTTTACTTCCGAAAGTCCGATATCATGAATCTGACGTGGGGTGAGAGAAGTGGTCGTGTGGACACGTGCATTGAAGGCATACCAATCCTGGCCCTTGGGAAGCTTGGAGAGGCCCGTGTTGGTGGTCGATTGCGGGTAATAGGTGGAGTTAAAAAAGTCGAGCAACCGTTGCCATGCGGGCTTGATTTCTGCCAGATAGACCGAGGTTGCCTGAGATCGGAGACGCTCCTGTTCTCCAGCAGGAATGAAGGCTGGGAAGTCTAGGAAATGTCGGAGCAGGGGGCTTTGTTGCGGCTCAACAACAATCTGACTGCGAATTTGTTCCGCGACATTCCGGAGCGTGATCTGAGGCGGTGTGATTCCCTGAGCAAGACCTTCTCGGAGCAGGGCGATCGTCTGATCAATCCAGAGGGGCAACCCTTGCAATCGAGTAAAAATATTTTCGTAATCGGCAACGCTCGCCCTTGGCATCATCGCCAGTATTTGCGGGGCATCGAGTTGCACTCCCCCCATCTGATTGACTGTCAAAAATTCGGGCGAGAATTGATGACCTTCGATTCGTTCGCGTAGGTTACGTTCAAAAAGGTCGTAACTGAGTTGTTCGTTTGCAATCAACGACCCGCGATCAATGGATTGCAATACTTCCAGCAGAAGCGGGGCCTCTTTTTTGTCGAGTTCAATCGCCGCCAGCGAGTGATCTGACCAGCGTCCATTCTGTCCCGGATACCCGTAATACGTGGCCGCTTCGGGATGGAGTTTCATCTGGTGTTTCCACTCGCTCTGGAACAATTGGTTCAGGCGTTGGCTATCAGATTGCTCGGATTTGGTGGCAACAATTGCTTGCAGGTCCAACCGAGGTGCAGTCTTCGGGGCCGGTTGCGCCTGAGCAAAAAAAGCGGCCTGACCCCAAATCAGGGCCAAGCCGAAGACAAGAAACGAAGTCGTGTTCGATCTCACATGTGGTCGATGATGTTTTGGCCAAACTCGGAACATTTAATCTCCGTGCCACCTTCCATAAGCCGAGCAAAATCATAGGTGACACGCTTGGAACCAATGGCTCCATTCAGACCTTTGATGATGAGATCCGCAGCGGCGTCCCAGCCCAGATACCGGAACATCATTTCACCGCTGAGCACCACGCTGCCTGGGTTTACTCGATCCAGATTTGCATACTTGGGAGCTGTGCCGTGAGTGGCTTCGAAAATAGCATGGCCGGTGATATAATTGATGTTGCCGCCGGGGGCGATGCCGATGCCGCCGACCTGTGCCGCCAATGCGTCCGAGAGGTAATCCCCGTTCAGATTGAGGGTCGCGATCACATCGAAATCTTCAGGGCGAGTCAGCACTTGTTGGAGGGCGATATCCGCAATCGAATCCTTGATCAACAGTCGGCCAGCTTTGAGAGCGGCTTTCTGTTCCTCATTAGCGGCAGGTTCGCCCTGGGCCTTTTTTGTCCGCTCGTATTGTGTCCACGTATAAACTTTGTCACCAAAAATGCGCTCTGCCGCCGAGTAACTCCAGTCTCGGAATGCACCCTCGGTAAACTTCATGATGTTGCCCTTGTGGACGATTGTGACGCTCTTGCGGTTATGTTTCAGCGCGTATTCCACTGCCGACTTCATTAGGCGAATCGTGCCCACGTTCGAGACGGGTTTGATACCGATCCCTACTTGCACCGGGATATGGGAGGTGTCGTGATCCGGAGCTGCCAGATTCATGTAATCCGTTATGGCCTGATGGGTGCCGAATCGAATTTTCTTAAAATCTTTGGGAAATGTAGTCTCGATAAAACTCAACAACTGTTGAGCTTCGGGTGTGCCAGCCGCGTATTCGATGCCCGCGTAGATATCTTCTGTGTTCTCACGAAAGATCACCATCTCCACCTTTTCAGGATGCTTTACGGGAGAAGGAACACCGGTGAAATATTGCACAGGCCGCAAACAAACGTAGAGATCAAGCATCTGACGCAATGCCACATTCAACGAGCGAATGCCACCGCCGACGGGCGTTGTGAGCGGTCCTTTGATGCCCACAAGGTATTCGTTGAACGCGGCCACGGTGTCATCCGGGAGCCAATTATCAAATTTATTCTTAGCACTTTCCCCTGCAAAAACTTCAAACCACTCGATCTTTTTTTCGCCTCCGTAGGCTTTTTGAACAGCGGCATCAAAGACTCGCACACTTGCTGCCCAGATGTCGGGACCCGTGCCATCCCCTCGGATGAAAGGAATCACAGGGTTGTTGGGGACGTTCAGTTTGCCAGCGTTAACAGTAATTTTACCGCCGGAGGGAGGGGTGATATTCGTGTAGGCCATTGCAGATCAGTTTCGCATTGATAGGTGAGGGAGCTCAGGCCACGGCTTGCAAAGGCTTGGCTTCGGCTGGGCTGAGAAGCTGTTTGACTCTCGCCACCGCATGAGCGGCGGTGAGTCCATACTTAT
The DNA here is from genome assembly GCA_008933045.1 of Verrucomicrobiota bacterium. Taxonomy (GTDB): domain Bacteria; phylum Verrucomicrobiota; class Verrucomicrobiia; order Limisphaerales; family SXQI01; genus SXQI01. The sequence goes on along the minus strand of WBXJ01000132.1, from coordinate 3,866 downwards.
TGCGCAGATAATCCACACTCGAAGCATGCTCGATAAATTGGTCAGGCCACCCGATGCGGATGACAGGAGTGGCGATATGGTGATCGGAAAGAAGTTCCAGCACGGAACTGCCGTAGCCGCCCGTGATGACATGATCCTCGAACGTGACCACAACCTTCGCAGCGTGTGCAAAAAAACTATGAGTTCCGGCGTCGAGAGGTTTGGTGAACCTTGGATTGATCACCGCCACATCATAACCCTCTGCAATGAGTGCGGCAGCGGCTTCACGGGCCATGCGATTGAGCGGGCCCAGACCGAAAAGTGCGACCTTGGGGCAGCCTGTATGCGCAAAATTCTGAATCACTTCCGCCTGGCCAATCTCCAGCAACTTGGGTTGATCCTTGATAGGCACCCCTTCAGCCGTGCCGCGTGGATACCGTATCGCCGTGGGGTGCGGTTGATGCGTCGCAGTGAACATCATATCCACCAACTCATCCTCATCCTTGGGCGCCATCGCGATGATGTTCGGAATGCAGCGCAGGTAAGCAATATCGAAAAGCCCATGGTGAGTCGGGCCGTCATTCGCGGAAAGCCCAGCTCGATCCATACAGAAAATTACCGGAAGATCCTGCAGGGCGACATCATGCAAAATACAGTCGAAAGCGCGTTGGAGGAACGTGGAATAAATTCCCACCACAGGGCGAAATCCCATCGTGGCCATTCCGGCTGCAAAAAGAACCGCGTGCTCTTCGGCAATTCCAACATCGTAATATTTCGAGGGGATCGCTTGCTCCAATGCTTTCATCCCCGTTCCTGTGGGCATAGCAGCAGTAATACCAACGATGCTATTATCCTTTTGGCAGAGACGAACCATCGTCTGCCCAAAAACATCTTGATACGCAGGAGGCGTGCCCGCCTTCACCGATGGACTCTCACCGGTTTCGACATTGTAAGGTCCGCAACCGTGGAACTTTTCAGGATGCTTAATCGCCGCCTCGAACCCTTGGCCCTTCTTTGTAAGGACGTGAATGATGACCGGAAAATCGACACTCTTCGCGTACTCGAGAGTGCTCACCAACAACGGAAGGTCGTGTCCATCAATCGGCCCCAAATATTTCAGTCCTAATTCCTCAAAAATTAGGCTGCTGCCAAAACCACCTCGGCCATCTCCAGGCGTCGTAGGATTGTGTTGAAGCGCGAGTTCGGTGACCGCACCCTTCAGTGCCTCCTCGGCTTTATGGCCTAGTTTCAAGGCCAAATCACCCTTCGGAATCTTGCGAAGGAACCCCTCGACGTCCTTGTGAAACCGATTATAACGCGGATTTGTAATCAGCTTGTTGAGATAACTCGCAATCGCACCCACGTTCTTCGCGATGCTCCATTCGTTATCATTCAGGATTCCGATGAATTTCTTTGTTGTGTGCGCGATGTTGTTGAGTGCTTCAAACGAAATTCCGTTCGTCAATGCCGCGTCGCCGAAAATACAAACAACATTTTCCCCGGACGCGCGTTGATCTCGGGCTGCAGCCATCCCCAGCGCGGCAGAAAGAGCCGTCCCCGCATGCCCTGCGCCATAGCAATCATGCTCGCTTTCTGTCCGAAGCGCGAACCCGTTAAGTCCATCTGTGGTGCGAATTGTATGAAACCGATTCTTACGGCCTGTCAGCAATTTATGCACATAAACCTGATGGCTGACGTCCCAAACGAACTTATCCTTTGGAGTCGAAAAAACCTTGTGCAACGCCAACGTCAGCTCCACGACCCCGAGGTTTGGGCCGAGGTGCCCGCCTGTTTTTGCGAGCTTCGCAATCAATTCCTCGCGGATTTCCGCCGCGAAAAGGATCAACTGGGGCATCGTCAGCTTCTTCACATGGGAAGGATCGTCCACCATGTCCACAAATCGGCTCATACTCATCAAGTTTCTTTGTCGTCGAAAATCAGCGGTTTGGCCGTGATCTGGCCGGCTGCGTTCTGCTCAAGCTGTTGAATTTTTAACTCCGCTTCCTCGAGCTTTTTCTGGCAATGCTGGTACAACACCGTGCCTTCTGCATACTTAGAAAGTAGCTTCTCCAGAGGCAGTTCATCAGATTCCATCGCCGTGACGACAGACTCCAACTTCTGCAACGCATCTTCAAATGGCAATTCGGGACCGGATTCTGCTGGCAGACCCGCCCCCTTGACCGCTTTGGGCATCCTTCAATCTTAAGCGAGGGATCCCACTGCGTAAAGCGTAATTGGCGCGCAACCTTGATAATGCCGTTGCCTTGATAAAGCGGACGGTGAACGGCGGGGGATTTGTTTAGGGGACTTCCAGAAACCTCACTCTTTTGAAGTGAGGGGTTTAAAATTAAAAATGGGGCTGGAAACAGCATTACAATGGATCCCCACTGGCCCCGTGCCAACCCGTTTCCGAATGAACACCGGCGGTTGCTAAAAAAACTAAGTCTCCACCCCGATAACGTGAGTTGCTCCCCCCAGAACTACGTTTTTTTTCGTATCTCTCGACAACGGGTTTTCTGCTTTGTAGGGTCTGAGTTGTTCACATGAAACGCTCTATTTCTCGGTGGAAATCCTTGGTTGGTAACGGGATGTTGCTGTTTGGTTCGGTGGTTTTGATCAGCGGGTTGGCTCTTGGTGCAGCCGAGTCCGCCGCTTTTCCTAAGCCTTTCAACACTCAGGTAGAGTCTATTCCGCTTCTGACTCCTCAGGAGGCGGTGGGCAAATTCCATCTGCCTCCGGGGTTTAAGGCGACGTTGTTTGCGGGTGAGCCAGATGTGCAGCAACCTATCGGTTTCACGACGGATGCACGCGGTCGGGTGTGGGTGGCTGAGAATTATACTTACTCCGAAAGTGGGGTTAATTTTAATTTAAACCTTCGGGATCGTATCGTGATTCTGGAGGATTCGGATCATGATGGACGGTTTGATAAGCGGACGGTTTTTTGGGATGGCGCGCTGAAGCTGACGAGTGTCGCGGTGGGTTTTGGTGGGGTCTTCGCTTTGTGCCCGCCTCGGCTTTTGTTCATTCCCGATCGTGATGGCAACGATGTTCCTGATAGCGAACCGGAGGTGCTTCTGGATGGGTGGGAGGATGGCCGGATTCGGCATACGTTGGCGAACGGGTTGAAGTTTGGGCCGGATGGCTGGTTGTATGGTCGTCATGGGATTCAGGGCACGAGTCTTATGGGCACTCCTGGCCTCTCCCGCGAGCAGCGCACTCCCATCAATGTAGGGCTTTGGAAGTATCATCCTGTGACCCACAAGATTGAGGTGGTGGCCCAGGGTACGACGAATCCTTGGGGGCATGACTGGGATGATTTTGGCCAGCTTTTCTTTATCAACACCGTCATTGGCCATCTCTGGCATGTGGTGCCGGGTGCCTATTATCAGCGAATGTATGGGGAGCCTGCGGCTTCGTATTTGTATGAGTTGATGGATCAAACTGCGGATCATGTCCATTGGCTTTCCAGTGAGAAATGGAGTGATGTCAGGAAGTCTACTTCGGGCGGAACCTCTGATGCGGGCGGCGGGCATGCGCATTCGGGCCTCATGTTTTATCTCGGTGATAATTGGCCGAAGAATTACCGGAACTCAATGTTCACGGTGAATTATCACGGCAAACGTCTGAACTCCGATGTGATCGAGCGACGCGGTGCGGGTTATGTCGCTCATCATGGCAAGGATATCCTGCAAACTGACGACCCTTGGTTTCGCGGGGTGGATCTGCTGGCGGGGAATGATGGCGGCGTTTTCATCGCGGATTGGTCGGACATTGGCGAATGCCATGATGATGACGGCATCCATCGCAGCTCGGGTCGAATTTACAAAATTACTTATGGAACTCCCAAAGCTCCCGAGGTCGCGGATGTGCGCAAGTTGGACAGTCTG
>WBXJ01000131.1 GCA_008933045.1 Verrucomicrobiota bacterium | reverse complement strand
CGATTCGGTCCGGTCGTGCGCCAGCGAGCTCTGGGGATCACCGCGTTGATCGCAAACCAAACGCCGCCTCGGTTCGTTCCGGTCGCCCGCCAGCCAGGTCTGGGGATTACCGCGTTGATCGCAAACCAAACGCCCCCTCGGTTCGCTCTGGTCGCCCACCAGCTAGGTCTGGGGATTACCGCGTTGATCGCAAACCAAACGCCTCCTCGGTTCGTTCCGATCGCCCGCCCACCCTGTCTGGGGATCCGCGTTTTGATCGCAAATCAAATACCCCCTCGGTTCGCTCTGGTCGCCCGCCAGCCAGATCTGGGCCTCGCCGAAGCAGTGACGGACCGCGACCGAGGTCTGCCTCCGGCTCTTTTTCTCGTGGCAAATCCACGTCTCCCCGGCGGCCTTCACCTCGGCCCCCGACTCGGCCCAATCGCGGTTAATAAAAATATCTGGGCTTGACGCTGCCGGCGGTTCCCAAACACTTGTGGTATGACATCGGAATCCGAGTTGCTTTGGCGCATCATCACCCTAGCCGAAACTGAGAAGGAGTTTTTACCTGGTAAAACGCATTTCTGGCATTGCAAACCGGGAATGGTTAAGGACACCAACTTGATGTTCGTCCGAGCGCAGCTTCCCCCAGGCGAGTCTCATCCCTTTCATCACCATCCTCACATGGAAGAAATTCTCTACATCCTCTCCGGCGAGGCGGAACAATGGGTTGAAAGCGAAAAAAGGCGCATGTGCCAGGGAGACTCCATTTACCTTCCTCGAGGGTTGGTGCATGGGACCTACAACACCGGTAGCGAGACCCTCGATTTCCTTGCAGTCCTCTCACCCGCAAAAAATCCCGGGCCCATCACAGTCGAGGTCGCTCACGAGGAGCCGTGGTGCCTATTACGTCCCGTCCATTAACATCGACTCCCGCCCACCGTGCGGACACTGCATTTCTATCTACTCCGACAGGTGCTCGTGACGTTGTTCATGACCATCTGTGTTTTTACTTTGGTTCTGCTCCTAGGGAACGTCCTGAAGGAAATTGTTGCACTGCTAGTCGCGGGCAAAGTCACCCTAGCCGTCATCCTCCACGCCATCGGGCTTCTCATCCCTTACATCATGGCCTATGTGCTGCCGTTTGCCATGCTCACAGCGACCCTTCTCACCTTTGGGAGATTTAGTGCTGACAACGAGCTGACAGCCGTTCGCGCAAGCGGCATCAGCCTCCTATCACTTTGCCTACCCGTGCTTATCCTCAGCGTCCTGCTCGCAGGGCTTTGCGCCTGGTTCAACTTAAAAATCGCGCCGGAATGTCGCGTCGCCTACAAGCAGCTCATTTTTAAAACGGGTCTACAAAACACCTCGGCCTTGATCACCGAGGATCGGTTTATTGATCAAATTCCTGGGATCGTTCTTTACGTCCGCAAACGCGACGGAGACCTCCTCAAGGACGTCAGGCTCTACACAATCAAGAATAACGAGATCGAACAGCGCATCAGTGCTGCTGAGGGCAGCATCCTCTGGGAGAACAACCAAACAACAGTCAGGTTTGAGCTGAGAGATGCCGTCACCGAAACACGGAATCCAACCAGTGTGCCGGTCCCAAATTCAGTTCCGGAGGAAGATATCAACTCCACCAACCCGCCACTCGTGACAGTCATCCAAGAACCGCTGCCCGAGAACACGATCGATTGGCTGCAAATTCCTAGCAAGATGGTTACCTTCGGACCGATCAACCTCGAAACTCTCGCACGATCCGAGCAAAATTTGCGCATCGGAACCGAGATGACCCATACCCAATTACTCGCTGAAATTGCGAAACGCGAAGCTCAAGGCATCTCCGCCTCCCCCGCGATTTTTCAACTTCATCGTCAAGTAGCTCTGTCCTTCGCCACAGTGGGGTTTGCTTTGATCGGAATCCCACTCGGCATTCGCGCACATCGACGAGAAACCAGCATCGGCATGGCGATCTCGATTCTTCTCGTGATGGTTTACTACAGCTTTTTCATCTTCGCTCAGGCGATGGAATCCCACGCTGCTCTTCGACCTTGGCTACTAGTCTGGGTGCCCAACTTTTTGTTTCAAGGCATCGGAGCCGTCCTGCTTTGGCGAGCGAACCGACAGGGCTAGGCCCGCAGCCAATGGATCAATTGATCCGTCAACCCTGCTAGGTCGAGCAATCGCGTCACGGCTCCTCCTCGTTCACAAAACGCAAACCCAGATCCATACGCGACACCATTCAGCACACACGCATCCGTTCGACACTCGATCATCTGCTGGTTGGATTTTTCAAAAGCCTCTTCAAGAGTTCCTGCGACCTCATATTTCCAACCAATCAATTTGGATTGCGGAAACCAGTCACGCAAAAGCGGCAACACCTTCACCGTTGGCGTCAGCACGAGGCGCAACTCGCCTTCGCGGGTTGAAAACTTAGATGAAACACAAGTTTCCCCGCGCTCGTTCGTCACTCCACTGACTCTAAAATCGCACAGCGCCGCCGCGTGGAAAACCGCCGCAACATCACCTCGCTGAGACAATGCCAAAAGCTGATTCGACAAATCCTGGTTCGTGGAAAAAGTGCTGAGTTGAGAACCTCGCAGGATGTCAGAACACGTCGCCTGTTCGCCTTTCAAACAAATCACCTCCCACCCCGCACGGGCTAGACCATTGGCGAGGGTAATTCCCAGTCGACCAGTCGAAAAATTGGTTAACCGCCGCACTTCATCAATCGGCTCGTAGCTAGGACCACAGGTCACGATGATCTTCATAACGGCCTACCTCGGTGCGCCCTTTTAGGAAACGGCCTCCTCGACTTCAACCGCTTCTCGGATCATTTGTTTAAACTTTGGCAATCCTTCATCAAATGCCGCAGCGATAGGCAACACCGGAGTCTTGGGGATTCGTCGCTTGAATTTCTTGAGATTTGATGCAGACACTTCTTCATCCATTTTATTGGCAACCACAAGGCGAGGTTTGTTCAACAGTTCTGGATCATACAATTCTAACTCACTCAGCAGTTGCTTGTAATCATCCCAAGGCGCGCGATTGTCGGTGCCTGCCATGTCGATCAAGATAACCAAAATTTTGCAGCGCCTAATATGCCGGAGAAACTTATGACCTAATCCGACGTTCATATGCGCCCCCTCGATCAGCCCTGGCACGTCGCAAATAGTCAACCGACGATGATCTTCGTATTCTAGAATCCCGATTTGAGGATGAAGCGTCGTAAAAGGATAGGGAGCCACTTTGGGCCGCGCCCTTGAAATTGCCGCGAGCAACGTCGATTTTCCAGCATTCGGATAACCCACTAGCCCAATCTCGGCTAAAATTCGTAACTCGAAACGAAAATCACCTTCATCACCCGGTTCCCCCGGTTGAGCAAATCGTGGAGTTTGACGGCGAGACGTCGCAAAATTCCGGTTACCCAACCCTCCTCGCCCACCCTCACAAATCACAAATCGTTGACCGTTTGTAGTCAGGTCCGCAACCAACTCCTCCGTCGCAGGTATTTCGACGATCTCCAAAGATTCAGGCTCATCCGACCAGTTAATTTCTAAAGCCCGCTCTCCTCCGGAAGTTCTAAAAACCGCCCGCTCACCAGCATCCAGCTTTAACGGCGGGGGGGTGGGACTCGCCTCCATCCCCTCTTCGGTCAACGGTTCGATCACCTCTTTGCGTGGCAATCTCCAGACCATCGTTCCGCATGGCACCTTCACGATTAAATCACGACCCGCATGGCCATCCATGCCTTTTCCCATTCCCGGCTCGCCCTCTTGCGCGATCAACCGAGGTTTGAAAAATTGGTTAATCAGATTGTTTAAATCGTGGTCGGCCTCCAAAATCACGCTCCCGCCGCCGCCTCCATTCCCACCGCTCGGCCCGCCCTTAGCCACATAAGCCTCACGATGCAATGCAACGCACCCCTTACCTCCGTGCCCGGCTTGGGCAAATACTGTGATTTCGTCAACGAACATGCTTTAAATCCTAATCGAGAATCCCTAAAACGCAAAAAGGCGAGGTTCAAAGACCTCGCCTCTTTGTCGAAAAAACCTTAAGCTACCGCTACTGCAGCCACAACCGGCAGCACGTTCACGCGGGAACTATTCTTATCAAATTTTACCGCTCCATCTTTCAATGCGAACAAGGTCCAATCGCGGCCCGTGCCTACATTCAGGCCAGCCACAAATTTAGAACCACGTTGCCGAACGATGATGCTGCCTGCGGTCACGACTTCGCCACCGTAGTTCTTGACACCCAAGCGCTTGCTTCGGCTGTCACGTCCGTTCCGGACACTTCCTTGACCCTTCTTATGTGCCATATAACCTCAAATGTTCGTTTTAAAACTTGATTTCTTTGATCTTAACCACGGTCAACTCCTGGCGATGACCCACGGTGCGATGGTACCCCTTGCGGCGGCGCATCTTAAACGCGATGGTTTTAATACCTCGTTTGTGCTCAACCACATCAGCCAACACCGAAGCGTTGGCAACAGTCGGCACGCCGACAGAGTGTTTACCGTCATTGCTCACAAGCAACACACGATCAAAAGTGAAGGCTTTGCCGGCTTCAACTTCGAGACGTTCGATCTCTAAAGTATCACCTGCCGCCACGCGATACTGTTTACCGCCTGTTTCTAATACTGCGTACATAAAATTCCCAATAATGGGGGGACATTCAACCACGCCCCCATCACCCTGTCAACTGATGATTCACATCAATTTGCGTTCCCCATTTCCTACTCGATCATCGGGGCTGTCCCGCTTCCCCCGCTCTTGATCGCACCACATTCGTCGCTCCAAGTATCTGCTTACGAGCCCTCTCCGTCTGACGCATAACGACATCCAATGCTTCCTCTCGCTCAGCCTCATCCAGGGTAGCGTCCTTTTGAATTCGATCCCTCTCCGCTTGCAGGGCCTGCCCCAATTGATACAACGGGAGCACTTGCTCCGGAGCTACATCCGCTTGCTCAACCGTTTTCTGCGCTTCACGAAAAATGGGATCCTGCGTCATTTGATACAGCGGGTAGCGCAGCGGCCCAAGGGCTTCTTGCAAGTTCAGGTCTCGCACTGCCTCAAGATCACGCACCCGCTTCAAGGTCGCTGGATCGGTGCGATCCGCCATTGAACCAATCTCCAAGTCCAACGCATCGCGTGCCCGGAATATCCCACGAAACTCCTCAGCCGTTGTCCCAAACCCGCGCAACTGATCACGCATCCTGCTTGCGTTACTCGAATGCCGCAGCAAGTACTCCTCCAACTGATCCGCAGTTAATAACTTGGCTAACTCCTTGCGTGTCTCGGCCTGTTGTTGCACCACCTCTGTTTCGGTAAACTCGCGACCCAGTGAATTCATCTTAGCCACAAGTTCAGCCCTCCTCCGATCCTCAAAATCTAAAACCGCCTGCTTGGACTCGGTGGACAAACCAGCCAGAACAGCTCCAGTAAATTTTTTTGCAAAAACGTTCGCTTGCAACTTTTGCCTGTGCCAACCGGGGCCGAGTAGCTGAGTCAATAAATTACTCTGCTCCTTTTCGAAGACTGCCTCCCGTGCCAAAGCCTCCGCCAATGCTTGAGCATCCGGTTCAAGTCGCCACCATTGCTGATCCGCAATCACCGCCGCCTCAGCTCTTCGTTTGGCAAACAATTCCGCAACCTCCGCCACGATGAGATCTCGAATCGTCTCAGAGGGACAACCAATGGACCTCAAGTTTTTGATGTAGGCTTGAAAGTTTTCAGATTCGATCTCGGTCCAGCTAAAAAATTGCCGGCGCACCACGACCGATGGCTGGGTGGGGCGAAGTAATGAAGCGCGAGAAAATTTTGTCGACACCAGCGACGACGGCAGTTCACGCCGCAAATCCTGCGCCAAACGGAGCAGCATCACAACCAGCACGATGTTGAATCCCATCGAGAGCAGCAGAATGAGGCGTGCTCGCATGTCACAAACCATGCCAGCAGAGCCGCTCCAAAGCAACTCGTTCTTGTCACACTCTGTCGCGACGGCGAGTCTCTACTTTCAGAACCCCGATGAAACCTAATTCGGTTCGCTTCGGCTGCTAATGTGTTAACCCTCGCCGCTTCGTTTCTTGGCGAGTTGCCGACGTAACTCCCCCAGCGGAAGCACGTTGATCACATCCTGCTTCGTCAACCAACCTTTGCGAGCGACACCCGTGCCGAGGCGGAGGTATCCGGCGTGCTCAGCTCGGTGTGCATCGCAGTTAATGACGCATTTCACGCCTTTGGATGTGGCGTATTGCCACAGTCGCCAATCTAAATCGAAGCGGCTGGGGCTCGCATTCAGTTCGATCCATGTGCCCGTCGCCGCGCACGCATCAATCACCGCATGCTGATCCACCTTGTAAGGCTCGCGTTCGAGCAGTAATCGGCCCGTCAGATGTCCGAGAATGTGTACATTGGGGTTCTCGACCGCTGCAATGATCCGCCGCGTCATCTCAGCTTCGGGTGCGGTGAATCCGCTGTGAACACTGGCTACAACGACCTCTAATTCTGCCAATAATTCATCGTCGAAATCCAGTTCGCCTGACGCTAAAATATCCACTTCAGTTCCCGTGAGCAGCCGAAAATCTACGCCCTCTCCCTCCAACCTGCGATTGATCTCACGGATCGCAACGATCTGTTCTCTCACCCTCTCGGGCCTCAAACCGTGCGCCTGAAAGGAGGCCTGAGAATGATCCGTCACGGCCCAATACGACAAGCCCAGCCCCATCATCGTTTCGACGATTTCATCCAGCGTTTGTCTACCATCGCTCCACGTCGAATGGTTATGCAACGATCCCTTTAATTCCGTCCATTCAATCAACCTCGGCAACAACCCCTTTTCGGCCGCCGCAAATTCCCCATGATCCTCGCGTAATTCCGGCGGCACATAATGCAGCCCTAGCTTTTGGTAAATCTCATCCTCGGTGGCGCAAGAGTCCAGCAGTGCCGGATCCCTCGTTTCTTCAGTGGATCGAAATAAACCATATTCGTTGAGTCGCAGGCCCCGAGCGATGGCCCTCTGGCGCATTGCGATGTTGTGCTCCTTGCTCCCCGTAAAATAGGCCAAGGCGAATGGGAATTCAGCATCACTCACAACTCGCAAATCTGCCTGGATCCCCTGTTCGACAATCACGCTCGCCTTGGTATCTCCTTGAGCCAGAATCGTCAAAACGGCAGGCTGCTTCACGAAATAATCGATGACCTCATTCGGCTTCCGGCTGGACACGACAAAATCAATGTCGCCAATCACTTCCTTGCTCCGCCGCAGGCTGCCTGCCGTACTGCAACGAGTCACCGCAGGATGATTCCGGAGTGCTTCAAGTAGGGGTTCCGCTACCGCCAAGGCTAGATGGAGATGATGCCGCGATGCGTACTTTTCGTGGAACGCCATGCCTTGCAAAATATTATCCTGCGTCTTCTTGCCGAACCCCGCCAATTCTGCAACCTGACCCTTCTCACACGCCGCTTTCAGCAGTTCTAAATTTGAAACGCCCAGCTTTTCATACAGCGCCTTTACCTTTTTCGGCCCCAACCCAGGAATCTCAAGCAGTGTTAGCAAACCTGCGGGCAATGAAGCCTTCAGTTCCTCATAATACTCCAGCCGACCTGTCGTGACCAATAGTGTGATCTTCTGTTGCAGAGCATCACCCAAGCCGGGGATATCTCCCAATCGCCCCTCTGCCACTACCTTTTCCAGCGATTCGGTCAAGCCTTCGAGCGCACGTGCCCCATTTTGATAGGCCCGAGTCTTGAACGGATTTTCTCCCTTCAACTCGAGTAAAATTCCAATCTCCTGCAGAATGTCAGCAACTTGGTCCTTGTTCATGAACTTAGAATATCCCGAAAACCCTCACAACTTGGGAAGATAATAGTAATCAACCTTGCCGACCAGACCCGCTGCCATCACTTTCCACGAAGTCAACGACACATGGCCATCTGCCCAAGCGTAGTTTCCACCAACGCCATGACGAACATAACGGAAGAGCGGGCTGTTGATACTTGGCGGATACAAATAGCCATAATTCCACCATTCTAACCCCTTGGTCGGATCCAGCCCGTCACCATTCATGCAAGTCTCCGACGGCTTCGTGATGATGGTCGATTTGACATGAGTGAATTGGGTGTAACCCAGATAAGCATAATTGTGCCCATAGCCGCCATACCCCTGATAGCCAGGCACATTAGCGGGAATCACATTCGTCCCCAACTTGGCCGAGGG
>WBXJ01000130.1 GCA_008933045.1 Verrucomicrobiota bacterium | reverse complement strand
GCCTGCAATGTAATTGTCGGGTTTCAACTTGAGCAGAAGGTCACCCGCTTTCACCAATTGGCCTTCCTTGACGGCGAGTGCGATGATTTCTCCGCTGACTTCCGGGTTAATCGTGACTTGAACCACGGGTTGAATTTTGCCATTTGCGAGCACAACTTCAGTCAGATTTCGCAGCGCAACTTTCTCCGTCTCGACCACGAGAGGTATCTCACGCCGTCGGATGAAGTATCCGGCGACGGTGGAGGCCACAAGAATCAGCACGATTGCCAATCCCACGTTTCGTTTTCGGTTGCTATGAGTTCCAGTAGTCATGAGTTTCAATTGGTAGACACGGCTGCTCCTCTACTTGTTTCAAGAATCAGGTTCTTTGAATGGATTGAACCCAATGTCGCCCCGAGTCCACATGGGTTTGACTGGTCGATACCTTATCGTTGGAACCAAAAAAAGCAACCGAGGGCATGAATTCGTTGCATGAAGCTCACTGGGGTTGTTCTGAGGGCTGGAACAAATTACAGCCTAAGATTGCTCGGACGAGGGTGGGAAGGATAAGCTGGGAGGGTGAAAGTTGGTTTACTGCAACTCAATTCGACCGTGGGCGATTTCGATGGAAACGTCACTCGCCTGCTCGCGGGTTACCTTGAGGCCTGTGCGCAAGGAGCGGAGCTAGTCGTTGCGCCCGAGATGTTTCTCTGCGGTTACCCACCGCGTGATCTGTTATTGAGGACGGATTTTATTCATCGCAACTTGGCAGCATTGGAGATTGCGGCTTCCCAAGTCGGTGAAATCCCATTGTGCGTTGGATTTGTGGATTGGAACGTGGAGCGACCCGGCAAGCCGTTGTTCAACTCGGCTGCGTTGTTGAGGTCTGGCAAGGTCGAGCAAAAGTTTCAAAAGGCTTTGTTGCCGACCTATGATGTCTTTGATGAGGCTCGGTATTTTGAGCCAGGCAAGGCTGGTTCAACGTTTATGGTTTCGGGTTGTCGAGTGGGTTTAACGATTTGTGAGGATATCTGGAACGACGCTGATTTTTGGCCAGAACGACTTTATCGACGTGACCCCGTTAAAGAACTGGTTGAGCAAGGGGTCGATCTTCTGGTGAATCTTTCGGCGTCCCCGTGGCATCAGGGCAAGGAGCGAACGCGCCTCGCAATGTTGCAACGAGTGGCGTCGGATGAGGGGGTGCCGTTGGTTCAAGTGAATATGGTGGGAGGAAACGACGAGTTGATCTTCGATGGTCAGAGCGTCGTGATTGATGGCGAGGGCCGGTGTTTGCACTGGGGCCGAGGGTTTCGAGAGGAAGTAGCCGTGATCGACACCTCCGGAAAGGGAGGCGCGCACGAGGTTGAAATACCGGAACGAGAAGCCCAGTTTTATCAGGCGCTCTCGTTAGGTATCAGAGACTATGTACAAAAATGCGGTTTTAAATCGGTGCTTTGTGGTTTATCGGGGGGGATCGATTCGGCACTCACCGCAGTGCTCGCGGTTGAAGCACTCGGTGCTTCGAATGTGATGGGTGTGGCGATGCCGTCTAGATATTCCAGCGAAGGGAGTTGGAATGATGCCAAGGTTTTGGCGAATCGATTAGGGATACGCTTCGAGGTGTTGCCCATTGAGCCCGCGTTCAAACTGATTGAAGAAGGGTTAGCCGGCGTTTTTGCGGGAAGAGTCCGCAACGAGGCCGAGGAGAATATTCAATCGCGACTGAGAGGTCTTACGTTGATGGCATTGTCGAATAAATTTGGCTCCCTTGTCCTCACTACAGGAAACAAATCCGAGATGGCGGTGGGTTACTGCACGCTTTATGGGGATATGTGTGGAGCACTGGCAGTCATTGCGGATGTGTTTAAAACTGAGATCTACGCCCTTAGCCGTTGGATTAACCGCGAGCGAGAGATTATTCCGATGAATACTTTAACGAAGCCCCCTAGTGCTGAATTGAGACCTGACCAAACGGATCAAGATTCGTTGCCGCCTTACGAGGTGTTGGATTCAATCTTGGAGGCGTTCATTGTGCGGAATTTGAGTCGCGCAGAAATCATGGCTCTGGGACATACGCCAGAAGTGGTGGATGACGTGGTGAACAAGGTGATCACCAGTGAATACAAACGTCGGCAGGCTTCGCCCGGACTCAAGGTCTCATCGCTTGCGTTTGGAATGGGGCGACGCATCCCGATCGCACAACGGTTTCGTAGTTAAGCCCGGATTGTTGTGAATCGAAACTACATTGATGCGATTTCTTGGCGGTTGGTGGCGTTACTCTCTAACGTGCTTAGCGGGTTGGTGGTGGCCGCCCTTTACACCCGTTATTTCAGCAAGGAAATGGCGACGGTCTTGCTCGCAGCACTGAATGTCATGGGTTACCTGTCGTTATTTGATGGCGGGTTCCGGACCGTAGCCAATCGACGGTTGTTAATCTCAACCCATGCAGCCGAGAAGACGCGAATCATCGAGGTCTGCCAGTCTTTATATACGGCGTTGGCCTTTGTGTTTTTTCTGGCGGCTGAAGTTTTGGTCAGTATGTATGCGACCACGCCCAATCCTCGCGAAGCCGGCGTTCCTTATGTTTTTTTCTTAGCGATGGGGCTGGTGGCAGCCTTGAATATTATTTGCGGTAGCCAGATGGGTTTGTTGCTGGGGTTGGGTGCCCAAAAACAAATGTTTATCCTGCAAACTATCATTGCTTGGGTGACATTGATCGCGTTGCAGTTTTGGCTCCGCATCGGTTATGGATATTGGTCGTTGCCGATGGCTTACCTCTCCCAATTAGTGGTCATCTGGCCGCTAACCTTGATGATGATTCGGCGTCAACAGCCGGGGTTAAAAGTTTTCCGTTGGAACTTTGGCGCGGACTTCAGGGCAGCGATCGCCGATATGCGACTGGATGCGTGGGCTTGTTTTCGAAGCCAAGCCTCTATTTTGCTCTTGTTCAGTCTCGATCAGTATTTCATCGGTGCCTATTGCAAAGGCTCGGCGGCTTACCTCGTGTTGGCTCGTTTTTTTGCGTATGTTCGGAGTTTGCTTCAGTCATTGGGAGAAGTTTCATGGCCGTTGATTGCTCAGAAAGAGGATATCGGACGTAAGTGGGGAATGCCTCTCCTGCGTTTGAATGGTTGGCTTTATGGGGCAGTTCTAGGTGCCATGTTACTGACGCTTCCAGGGTTCGTCCTGCGGTTTGCAACTCAGGAATATGAAGTCAGCCGAACGATTATGCTCCTTCTCGTCGGAAGGTTTTTAATCACCGGACTTTCCTCCCCAGTTTCTTATTTCTTGTTTGGCTTAGGAGATTTTGTGCAGGTGGCGCGGAGAATCGAACGTGAGTTGATCCTAGGAGTGGTTCTCGCGATTCCGTTTGCCTACAAGCGATCGGCGGAAGGGGTGGCGGCTGCGTTTTTAGTA
This sequence comes from Verrucomicrobiota bacterium, assembly GCA_008933045.1. Taxonomy (GTDB): domain Bacteria; phylum Verrucomicrobiota; class Verrucomicrobiia; order Limisphaerales; family SXQI01; genus SXQI01. The sequence goes on along the minus strand of WBXJ01000130.1, from coordinate 4,965 downwards.
GCTACGGTGGCGGGAACACTCTTCCCATTGATGAGTGACTATGCGCGGCGTGTTGGATATTCGGCCTGGTCGATGTTCATTCAGGTTTGGTGGCGGGGATTGCTGAGTTTTGGCATCAGTGTTAGCCTTGCCTTTGCGTTCCTACAACTTGGCTTGAGCGGATATGCTTTGGTCGTTGTGGGAGCCGTTGCGGCGAGTGGAGCCTTGCTGGTTCCGATAGGTTGGGCATGGTTGCGTGCGCCTAGTCTAACCGGGTTGCCTTGGTCGCAACGTGCGCGGTTTATCGTTGAGAATTTATAGAAACTCTATCATGGGCTTGCTAAGAAACATCAGAATCTGGACGCAAAAATGTCTGCTCGATCGAGGCTTTCTTCTGGAAAGAATCAATCGGACACAGGTCATTCCGACGGTGATCGCGGCCCCCGAATTATATCGGCGACCTGATGATTACAGCAGGTTACTGAAGCCATGGCATGACCCCGCCTATAGTGACGTATTCACAGATGAAGTGACTTCAAACACGATGTTATCGCCGATGAAGCTCTACTACCTTCATCGGTTCATTACGCAGGTGCGTGATTTACCGGGGGATGTTTTCGAGGCGGGGACCGGCAGTGGTGGGAGTTCGAGGCTGTTGCTCAATGCGGTCAAAAAACAATCGCAACACCGCGAGATGTGGCTTTTGGATACCTTTGAAGGATATCAAAAGGTTGATGCCGTTCGGGATGGTGCGCATGTGCAGGTGAACCAATGTCGTTGTGCAAGTTTTGAGGATGTACACCGATTGCTGCAGGAGCCCACTGTGCCTGTGCATTTAATTAAGGGATTGATTCCAGCGACTTTGGATGAGGTGAAAGCGGTCACGTTCGCTTTCGCGCACATTGATGTGAACCTGCATGAGCCGACACTAGCGGCATTCGAGTTCTGCCTTCAGCGGCTCGTTCTCGGAGGCATTATCGTGTTTGATGATTACGGTTGGCCTGCGACCTATGGGGCACGCTGCGCGATCGACGAGGTAGCAACCAAGCACGGGCAGAATATCATCTACCTAGGAGAGCAAGCGTTTTTGATCAAACGTTAACGAGGAGGCGTGCCGGTGGCGGTGGGTTTCCGATCACGTAGTTGCGTCATTGGTTTTTCCCAAAGTCGATAAATCAACGCGGCGGTGGCAAAAGCAATCACCCAAATTAAGAGGCACCGAATGATTGGGTTTTTGTAGGGAGCAAACGGAACGATTTCCGTGCAAACGTATTGTAACAACCGAATGACCGGAGTATGGCAAAGGTAAAGCGAATAGGACCACAGGCTGATGTGGCGCACAGTTTTGGCGAAGCAATGGTTCTGGGTTCGGATTGTCACCAAGGCAGGCAGGAGTAGAGCTGTGGCGAACGAAGTGAGAAGCGTGGGCAGCGCACGGTTGTACCAAAAGGTGGAATCAAGAGGCTGGAATCTAATGAGATGTATGGCGACACCGAGCAAGAGAATGATGCCTACTGGCCATAACCGTTCCGCTTTTTTCCACCAATGCGCGTGCGTAGCGGCGAGATATGCCGCAGCGACTCCGATCATCATCGAATCAAGCCGGTAAATTACTACCTTGCGAATGGTTTCATCCCATGACCCTTCGATCCAACCGAGGCAACGGAGTCCGAAAGGAAGAATTAGCATTAACAGGAGCACCAAACCAAACCGGCTAGGTTTTCGGTTCCAGACCGTGAACCCAACCACAAAAACGGGAAACACTAAATAAAACCACTCCTCGACGGCTAGGCTCCAAGATTCTTGGAAAAAAATAGGGCAGGGCCACCCTAAGTTTTGGGAGAAAAATAGGTAGTTCCAATAGGATACAATGGAGACAGAGCCAAACTTCGCCGCCCAAGCCAGATTAAAAACTAGGAAAATGGCGTAGTTAGGAACAGTGCGAAACCATCGACGCTTCCAAAATTCCCACACCCCTGCGAATGTCCCGAGTTCTCCTCGCTGTAACATTCGGATCAAGATTCCTCCAATCAGAAACCCACTGAGAACAAAAAACAGTTCAACCCCTAGATACCCAGAAACAGCGGCGATGGTTGGAATGATAGGGAAGGTGGAGCCGCCGGGGAGGGTGTGTGCCGTCAGGACGAGCAGGATGGCAGCAGCGCGGAGCAGGTCGAGACCGAAGAGGCGTGTGGTTTCTTCGCGGTCGGTTCGGGTTGCGTTAAGATTTTGTGTTGGTGACGGCGGCATGGGAGATGGACGCCGCGAGACTAAAGCGGGAACTGCGCCGTTTCAAGATCGCCTTCCATGGATTATTTCGGATGGAATGTAATGCTAACTAGTTGTTCCGGATGATGAGATCCACGAGTTCGCCGGGGATTAGTTTCATACCTTCGGGGATACTCACGGCGATGGGGAGTGCGATCTCAAAGGTTGTTCCTGGACGGAGCAGTGCTTGCGTGACTGGCTCCATCTGGGGGCCTACGGCTGAGATCTCAGCCAAGGCTTGCTCACGTTTACTGGATCGTCGACGCACTGTGACTTCCATTCCGTCACGAGGCTCAAAAGGGAGTGGAGTATGTAAAAACGCGATAATACGAGGGGTTTCCTCGCTGACAATGGCAATAATTGTTTCGCCAGTGACCACGTTTTGCCCCGAATACCTTGCAATAAGATTCACGCGTCCGGAGACCGGAGCGCGAATGACGATTAGTTGTCTTGTCAGGTGTGTTAATTTTTCTCGATCGGTTTCGATTTCAGCGAGAAGTTGGGCGGATCGAGAGTTCGTGCTTGATGGAGAAAAGGAGTTGCCGTAATGCCGCGCTTCATCGAGTTTTAATTTTAGGATGTCACTATGCTTTTGGGACTGGTCAAGACGGGCTCGTAACCCGTCGCGACTTCGCAAGGACTCCTCGTAGACGAGGCGGGGGATGACTTGTTCCTGAACGCCTTTTTCCAACGAGAGCAGGGTTTTATCCAGTATTTTTAGTTCAGCTCGGGTGGCTTCGATGTCCACCAAGTCACGGTTAAAAGCGAGACGCAGGCTTTCGTAATCAAAAGCCAGACGATCCTGACCCATCATCGTGCCCAACTGGGCTTGAGCCATGTCGAGCTTGGTGCGGAGTTGGTTTAACCTGAGATCCTCGGATCGGTAATCCGTAACAATTAGTTCTGCGATGGGATCACCGATGGTCACTGTTTGAAATCGTGTGACGAGTAAATTGGTTAGAACCCCATTTTCCGGAGCAGTGACATTGGCGATAATGGATTCGGTTTGGCCGGTCGTCGTTGGAGCGGTGATGTTGGTTTTCCAAAGGGTTCCAGCCCAGATAAAAAAGACAACGAACACTAACAACGGGAGATATCGAATGCGAAATTCCCGCCATTTTTGGCTCGGGGGTGTCGGAATGATGGGGAGTGGATCCATGGGTTTAAATTTCAGATTCTTCTTCAGATTTCAAGCCCGTGAGGCGTGACACACCGGGCAGTGTTCGGAGTTCCATCAACAAATCATCCATCCGATTCGTATCTCGAAGCAGGAGGCGGTAAGAAAGATCTGTGCCCTCATAGCCCTCGTTGGAACGTTGGCTGGCACACGTTGTTTTCAAACTGTGACGATGCAACAAATTCTTTAGCTGAGTCAGCTCCGTCACAGGACGGGACCAGTGAAGATTGATGATCATGTCATAGCGCAGGCGGGAACCAAAGGCGGTATACCAAAGGTAGAGCATGATGAATGAGATCAATAGACATCCGCTGACTGCGGTTGCAAATTTCATCGTTCCTGCAGCCATGCCGATCACAATGACAGAAAGCACGTAGGTGGTGTCGAGAGTGTCACGCAGAATGTTGCGAAAACGCACAATCGCGAACACCGCCATCAGGCCGAAGGCGGTCACGAGATTGTTCGACAATACCATCATCACCATCGCCACCACGGTAGGGATGACCACTAGCGAACCCACAAACGAGCGTGAGTAGGACAAGCCCGTGTGGGTGATCATGTAAATCCACGCGATCATGTGCCCTCCCATAAAGGCGAGCAATAGACCGAGCACCATCGCCGGAATATTTAAGGGTGCGGAGGCAAAATCTCCGCGTAATAGCCATTCACTCATGATTTAAACAAATGTCGCAGCCAGTCCTTGTGCCGCGACCAAGGTCAGGACATTGGACGGTTCAGATAAAAATGCAGGTTTAGCCGCTGGTACCCAGGTAGTGGCGAACGCATGGGTGAGTCGATGCTCGCCCAACAATTCTACGCCTTCCGCATACTTCGCCGCGCCGCACTGGGTCAGACCAAAGACTCGGACTAAATCCTTAAACCAATCGGGAAAACGGTTGGTGAACTTCAGTTCAAGCACCACCGAATCACCAAACACACGTACGGGATTCACCATCTTTGTCTCAAACCGAGCACACGGTTCAGGATCGCAGAGCACCTCCCGATCCATTGTGACGCGGACAGAATTGTCGTACCGGCTAATCCAAGCCTCTCTCATATAAAAAATATGTGCCATTGGTCGAGCACCCAAATGAGACATTAACCTAGAAAAATTTTGGAGTGCGCTGAATTGACGCGGATCTTTGGAAAGCAAATGCGAGGGCTCGGGCAGTTGGCCCGCAAGGAGTCGATCGGCAAATTCCCGGCGCACACCGCCCCGTTGTTTGGCGATGGTGTTATTCAACCTGCGCTTAATCTCAAAGAAAACTGGCGATTCATTTTGGTTATCGTAGAACCGCAACCTCAATTTGTACCGGTTCTTGTCGCCGTTAATGGTCCAATGAAAGGTCGAAAGGTTAGGCGAATCCAAGTAGAGGCTATGCACCGGATAGGAGAAATTCGGTTGCGTTGCGCCGAACTCGTCAATGTCCAAATATCCCGCGACAAAATCACGCAGCGCACGTGCGACGTGTTCTGGAATGATATACTTGAGCTCAAAGCGCGAGGCCTGCAACTTGTCCTCAGCCATAGCGCAGAGACCT
>WBXJ01000129.1 GCA_008933045.1 Verrucomicrobiota bacterium | reverse complement strand
GTATTGACCGCTTCGCTGAATTTGTACTCCGCCAGGGCACCATCGATTTCTCGAATCGCACGGTCGAGTCGCAACAACACCCACTTATCGTCGCTCGTCAAAAGTGCAGGGGTAATTTCCCCTTCGACTGCTCCTGCTTGCATCTGGCGAAAACGGCAGGCGTTCCAGAGTTTCGTACAAAAATTACGACCCAGCTCAACGAACTGTTCATCAAACAAAACATCCTGCCCGAGCGGTGCGGATCGCATCACTCCAAAGCGCAAGGCGTCAGCACTGTACTTTGAGATCAGATCCAACGGATCCGGTGAGTTCCCAAGAGTTTTTGACATTTTTCGCCCTTGTTTATCGCGAATAATGCCCGTGAAATACACGTTCCTAAACGGCATCTCCTCTTGGTATTCGTAGCCCGCCATGATCATCCGAGCGACCCAGAAAAAAATAATGTCAGGGCCTGTGACGAGATCTGTTGTCGGATAAAATTTCCGCAGTGTTTGCGTGGCATCCGGCCAACCCATTGTCGCGAAAGGCCAAAGCCAAGAACTAAACCACGTATCCAAGACATCAGGGTCTTGTTCCCAATTCTCCGGGTCGGTTGGGGGTTCGATTTCGACTCGAGGGACGCGAATAATACTAGGATCGTCCTGACCCAATTGTTTTTTTGGATACCAAACGGGGATGCGATGCCCCCACCACAACTGACGACTGATACACCAATCCTGCAACCCGACCATCCAATGATCGTAAACTTTGGCCCAACGTTCGGGATAGAACTTCATGCGGCCGTCCGCAACGACCGAGCGTGAAGCACCTGCGCTCGGATACTTTAAGAACCACTGCTCGCTGAGGCGCGGTTCGATGGGAACTTTCTCGCGCTCACTGAAGCCCACATTGTTGACATAGGGTTCTTCCTTCTCGAGCAATCCTAGTTCATGCAGTTTTTCGGATGATTTCTTGCGGGCTTCAAAACGGTCGAGTCCATCCAATTCAAGCCCTGCCGACGGATTCATCCGTCCGTTTGCAGAGATGACTTCGATCAATGGGAGTTGATGACGTTGACCGATTTCAAAGTCCGCCTTGTCGTGGGCCGGGGTGACCTTGAGCACGCCCGTACCAAATTCAAAATCCACATACGCATCACCAATAATCGGGATGAGCTTTTGGTCATGCGGCAGTTCCGCTGGCAACGGACGCAGGACATGTTTACCAATAAGATGTGCGTACCTTGAGTCCTTCGGGTTCACAGCCACAGCAGTGTCCCCGGGGATTGTTTCGGGACGTGTCGTCGCAATGGTGAGGAAAGTACCGGGCAGTTCTGCCACCTCAACTTTGAAGTAGTAGAGAAGTCCCTTCTGCTCCGTCATGATCACCTCTTCATCGGAGAGGGCAGTCTGCGAGACTGGACACCAATTCACCATGCGTTTGCCACGATAAATCAGGCCTTTCTTGTAAAGATCTACAAAAACTTTTTGGACGCAGCGAGAATACTCCGGATCCATCGTGAACCGTTCGCGGGACCAATCACAGGAAGCACCCAACTTTTTAAGTTGATCGATGATAATGCCTCCGTGCTTTTCCTTCCACTCCCAGACCCGTTTGAGAAACTCCTCGCGACCGAGATCATATCGAGATTTTTTTTCCTCCTTTTTGATCTTTTTCTCCACCATTACTTGGGTGGCGATTCCTGCGTGATCAGTCCCCGGTAACCAAAGAACTTCTTTGCCCTCCATCCGAGCCTTCCGCGCAAGGATATCTTGGATGGTATTGTTCAGCACATGTCCCATGTGCAGGATTCCCGTCACGTTAGGTGGTGGGATTACAATCGAGTAAGCGGGCTTATTCGATTGGGGATTCGCAAAAAAGCAGCGGTTATCCAACCAGAATTGATACCACTTCGATTCGACAGATCGAGGCTCGTAGTTTTTGGGGATTTCTAACATGGAAAATAGATTTGTTTACGCCGGTTCCTGCTCACTAATCGTTGGCACTTTTCGGTGGCATCTCGGTTCTAGAAATGGCGAGCCTGTGGCTCAGATCAAGGTTAGTAAACGATACTCCAAGCTATCGACGAGTGCCTGCAAACTAGCCTCGACAATATTTTCACTCACCCCGACCGTGTTCCATTCCTCCTTGCCGTCCGTGGAACCAATCAGGACACGCGTCTTGGCAGCGGTGCCGGTATCAGAGTCCAAGATTCGCACTTTGTAATCAGTCAGGGAAATATCCGCCAAAGCAGGGAAAAAACGGATCAGAGCCGCACGCAGCGCGGAATCAAGTGCGTTCACGGGGCCATCTCCTTCAGCCACTGTATGAGCTTGTTTGTCCCCAACCTGCACTTTGACGGTCGCCTCACAAATGGAACTCTCGCCATCGCGCCGCATCGAAACGTGATAAGCTTCTACCTTAAAAGGTGCCTCCACATGTTTCAGCGTCTTCCGAATTAAAAGTGCCAAGGAACCTTCTGCGGCTTCAAACTCGTAGCCTTGATGTTCGAGTGCTTTGATCCGCGTGAGAATCTCCTTTAGCTCTGAGGTATTATTCGTTAGATCGAAGCCTAACTCTCGAGCTTTCATCACAATGTTGCTGCGGCCAGCGAGATCACTAATCAACACTCGCCGAGAGTTGCCGACGGACTCAGGATTCACGTGTTCATAGCTGTGAACAACCTTGAGAACCGCGTTGACGTGTGTGCCCCCCTTGTGCGCAAAAGCCGCAGCACCCACCCAGGGCTGGCGAGGGTCATGCCGAATGTTCGCGATCTCATCCACGAACTGCGAAAGCTCCTTCAGCTTTTCGAGTGCGCCGGGGCGCACACAGCTCCTATTCATTTTCAGAGCCAAATTGGCGATGGCAGTGATGATGTTACAATTCCCCGTCCGCTCGCCATAACCGTTCACCGTGCCTTGCACGTGCGAGGCACCGACTCCCACAGCCGCCAACGCATTGGCAACGCCTAACCCTGCGTCGTTGTGGGTATGGATGCCGATCTTAACCCGATCCAAACGAGCTTTCGCAGCCTGCACAATAATTGCGACCTCAGAAGGGAGACACCCACCATTGGTGTCGCAGAGAGTGATGTTATCCGCCCCTGCATTTTGGGCGGCTTCCCAAGTTGCTAGGGCGTATTCTGGGTTATCTTTGTAACCGTCGAAGGCGTGCTCAGCATCGTAGATAACATACTTCCCGTGCTGTTTGAGATAACGCACGGTATCCGAGATCATCGCAAGGTTCTCTTCGGGTGTGGTATTCAGAACTTCGGTCACATGCAGCATCCACGTTTTCCCGTAAATGGTGACAACCGGAGTTTCCGCAGCAATCAGTAGTTGAACCTGCTCGTCCTTCTCCACTTCGATATTCTTGCGGCGCGTAGAACCGAAGGCAGCCAAACGAGCATGCTTCCAATGACGCCGTTTGGCTTGGTTAAAAAATTCGATATCCTTGGGATTGCTCCCAGGCCAACCGCCTTCAATAAAATGCACGCCAAAATCGTCCAGACGTTCCGCGATGCGAATTTTATCAGCCACGGAAAAGTTGATGCCTTCACCCTGGCTTCCATCGCGCAGGGTGGTGTCGTAAATTTCAACTTCAAGATTCATAACGGCCGCTCTGTGCGGAACGGAAAGCATAAGTCGGCAACCGATAGAAGCAAAGGTCAAAAACCCTTGTTTGAGCTTGTCACTGTTCGCACGCGTGGTTTACCAAGAGAGGGTGCTCAGGAACGAATTATTTGGAGATGAAGCCAATTCCGACAGTTGCATATGGTGCTTGAACGACTGACAACACCCAGACGCGATGAGGTTCATCTACAATTTACTGTTCCTGTTTTCTTTCCTTCTGTCTGCCCCATTCTACTTTTTCAAAATGTGGCGGCGGGGCCATTGGAAGCGGGGGTTTTGGCAACGTTTCGGTGTCTTTGATACGCATATCAAAGCGGCGGTTAGTAACCGAAATAGTCTCTGGATTCACGCCGTCAGCGTGGGCGAAGTCAACATCGCTACTCAGCTGATTCGTTCTCTGGAACGACAGGCCCCAAACCTTAAGATTCTGGTCTCAACAACGACATCTACTGGGATGTCTGAACTTAGAAAAAAACTTCCGACTCATATTCTCAAAGTTTATTTTCCCATTGATTGGCCGGCGTTTATCAATCGCGCACTCCGAGTCGTAAATCCTGAAGCGATCGTGCTCATTGAGGCTGAGATTTGGCCCAATTTCCTTTGGAAAGCGCAGTCTCGTCGAATCCCTGTCTTTTTGATCAACGCCCGAATGTCCGAACGTTCGTTTCGCGGTTACCGACGGGCGCGTTTCATTTTCCGTAGCATCTTCTCCTCGTTTGCAGGTGTGGGTGTGCAAAACGAGGAGGACGCACAGAGGATGATTACCCTAGGGTGCCGAGCTAGAGTGATCAAGCAACTAGGAAATCTCAAATTTGATCCTGCGAAGGTGGAAGAACGTCCCGCTTTCAGTGTCGCGGATATTTTCCATCAGATTGGATTGTCAACAATCCCTCGGGTTCTAGTGGCTGGCAGCACCCATGAAGGTGAGGAGGCCATTCTCGGGGAAATTTTCATGCGATTGAAAAAGGTGTTTCCTGACCTGTTCTTAGTCGTGGTCCCTCGCCATTTTGAGCGTAGCCAAGGAGCCGGACGGGATCTAAAAAAAGCGGGTACCAAATTAGTTTTTCGGACTGAACTTTCTGTGCATAGCCATTTGAATCCGGGGGACATCGACTGTCTGGTCGTTAATACTACAGGGGAGTTACGCTATTTTTACGAGTGTGCGACCCTAATTTTCATAGGCAAAAGCCTGACGGCTAAAGGTGGCCAAAATCCGTTGGAACCTGCGGCCCTCGGGAAAGCCATCGTGTTTGGTCCGAACATGCAAAATTTTCAGGCTATCAGCGATTCCTTAGTGAGCGCGGGCGCGGCCAAGCAAGTGGCTGATGCCGCTGAGTTGGAGACTGTCATGATGGAACTCCTCACGAACGACCAAGCTCGCCACGACCTAGGTCAGGCAGCCGTGAAGGTAATGAGCGAGAACCAAGGGGCCGTGGAACGTTCGGTGCAGATGATTTTGAAACCGTTACGGAAAGATGACATCTACATCACCCGCACCGAGAGAAAATGATCGGGCCAGTGACTTAGCTCAAAATACGCCGACCTTCATCGAGGAAAATGCCTTTGAAATTCATTTCCAAGGCTTGTGGGTTGCTGGCTTTCGAGAGTGCTTCTTTCTCAGTAACCCGCCGCTCTTTAACCAGCTCAAAGAGGTCTTGATTAAAGCTCCTCATCCCGTCATCCATGCCGGTTTCAATCGCGGCGGCTAGTTTGTCTAGGCGATTTTCTTCGATCAGTTTCCGAACGGTGGGAGTATTCAACATGATCTCCTGCGCTGGGGTCACTCCGCCGGTGACGGTAGTGACCATGCGCTGGCAGACGACTGCTTTCAGTGTTCCTGCAAGTTGCCGACGCACTTGCTCCCGCTCGTCAGCCTTAAAGAAATCTAGAATTCGTCCGACCGACTGCGCGCAGTTTGTGGTATGGAGTGTTGAAAGCACCAAATGGCCCGTATCGGCTGCGCTGATCGCTGCGGCAAAACTCGTCGCATCCCGCATTTCTCCGATCATGATCACGTCTGGATCTTGCCGGAGCACATGCTTGAGACCCTCTGAAAAAGAGTTGGTATCCAGTCCCACCTCGCGCTGTTCGATGACCGATTGCTGATCCTCGAAAACAAATTCAATGGGATCTTCGAGCGTGATAATGTGCTTTTTGGAGTGCTTGTTGATGTATTGGATAATCGCAGCCAAACTGGTTGACTTGCCGCAACCTGTCGTGCCTGCCATGAGGATAATACCGCGATGTTCCTCCGCGATTGTTTTGATGATCGGTCGCAAGCCCAGTTCCTCAAAAGTCGCTACCTCGGTTTTAACAAAACGCATCGCGAGGGCGAAGGTTCCCTTTTGTTGAAAAACGTTGGTGCGAAATCGGCCTAAACCAGGCGCGTAATATGAAAAATCTACTTCACGGTCGCGTTCCAGCCGTTCCCGAGCATGTTTGGGGACAATGGTTTGGACCACATGGTTAATCCACGCCTCGGTGGGGGTGGGGCCCTGCACCTCGATCAACACACGATTAAGCCGAACAACCACAGGGCCACCCACTTTGACGTGGACATCGGATGCACCCGCTTGCACGGCTGCGCTAAGATATTGTTGAAAACTTTCCATGCCGAAACCTAGCACGGCCTGTGCCATAAGTGTAGCCGCAAACTAAATTTCGCAGCCATACCACGAACCTTTTCTCAAACTCACCACTCTATGACCGCAGCACCCCATGTCAGTCCCGCGCCAAAAACAACTAACAAAACCAAATCACCTCGTTGCACACGCCCCTCCCGAACCGCTTCATCGAGGGCGATGGCCACCGAAGCCGCCGATGTATTTCCATACTTGTGGAGATTGATAAACACCTGTTCCTCGGTTGCGTCCAAACGATCAGTGACGGCATTGATGATCCGTAGATTGGCCTGATGCGGAATAATGCACTTGATCTGGCTGACCTCAAGGTGACACCGCCGAAGCACCTCCTGAGCGGCAGAGAGCATGGCGTTGACCGCACTTTTGAATGTCTCTTTTCCGTCCATCCTCAAATAGTGCAAGCGAGAGGCGACCGAATCCGGTGTTGCCGGGCAACGGCTACCGCCGGCGGGCATAGAAAGCAGTTCGCCTTTGGAACCATCCGACCCCATGCAGGTGGTGAGCAACCCATGACTGTCCGGTCGGGCTTGAATAATTGCAGCACCAGCTCCATCTCCAAACAGCACGCAGGTATTACGATCCGTCCAATCAATGATGGAGGAAAGTTTCTCCGCGCCGATGACCAACACCGTATTATACGTGTGGGACATCACAAATTGTTGGGCAATCTCCAACGCAAAAATAAAACCTGAACAAGCGGCTTCAATATCAAAACCGGCTGCACGCTTGGCTCCAATTTTCTGTTGAACCAGACAGGCCGTTGAGGGAAAGAGCATGTCAGGCGTGATCGTTGCAACGATGATCAGGTCGATTTGATCCGCTGTAACGCCAGCATTTTGCATGGCCCTCCGTGCCGCCTCAGCCGCTAGATCCGAGGTGTATTCGTTCGCTGCGGCGATCCGCCGTTCCTTGATGCCCGTGCGTGAGGTAATCCAATCGTCCGTGGTTTCAACGATTTTCTCGAGATCGCCGTTGGTCAGAATCCGCTCCGGCACGTAAGAACCCACACCCACAATTGAGCAGACACGGCCGTTGAAGCCCTCTTTTTGACGAGGGTTATTGAATCTTTTTGTTGAAGAATCGTTGGTCATTTCGTGAGTCACACAGGCTTGCCCAGAGTATCGGCGATTTGCTGAATAATTAAATCATTAATCCGGTGCTCGACTGCTTCACCTGCCACGCGAATGGCATTCATCACCGCACCTCTGCGAGCCGAACCGTGAGCTTTAACCACATTCCCATTGAGACCCAGTAGTGGTGCCCCACCATAGACATCCGGATCCATTCGCTGCTTCACCGAGCGGAACGCTCCTTTCGCGATCAATGCGCCCAACTTTCGGATGGGTGTGGCGGTCAATTCACGCTTGAGAATTCCAAAAATACCCTTGGCCAAACTCTCCGAAGTTTTGAGCACGATATTACCTACAAATCCATCGGTCACCACGACCTCGACACGGTCTGAGTATAGGTCATGACCTTCCACATACCCAACAAAATTTAGCCCGAGATGCGCGCATAAGGCCGCAGCCTCCCGAGTTAATTCCGTCCCTTTTGAAGCTTCCGTCCCGTTGCTGAGGATGCCCACCCGAGGGTGAGTGCGATGAAGGATTTCCCGAGAATAAATGCTGCCCATAATCGCGAACTGGGCGAGATGGATGGGCTTGCAATCGGGATTAGCACCCGCATCAATCAGAACAAACTCTCTTGTCTCAGAAGGAATCACTGCGGTGATCGCAGGTCGCTCCACACCGGGTAATGTACGCAATCGAATCGTGGAGGCCGCCACCAAACCACCGGTGTTGCCCAACGAAACCATCGCATCTCCTTTACCCTCTTTGAGCAAATCTACCGCTCTCAGAATCGAGCAGTCTTTTTTGCGGCGTAATCCCTCGACGGGTTTATCCTCCATCGTGAGAACCTGACTCGCGTGGGTGATCGAGACTCGTCGATCAGAAAGACCGGCGGCTTTGAGTGCCGCGAGAACATCAGGCTCATTTCCCACCAGATGGAGTTCGGTAATGTTCGGGTTCGCTGCCAAAGCCAGCTTCGCCCCGAGAACCACCTCCTCGCACCCGTGGTCACCACCCATGACATCCACGACTATGCGCATAAATGAAAAAAGCGTGGAGAACCAAGTTCTCGGCACGCTTTTTCAACGC
>WBXJ01000128.1 GCA_008933045.1 Verrucomicrobiota bacterium | reverse complement strand
TTTTCGTGTCAGAACAGGATCAATTATTCAGGCCGGTTGACCGGCTAGGATCGGGCGAGCAAAAACCTTAGCGCGAGTGCCCGTGTGAATGGGATTGAGAATTGGACTCCGCGCGGCTTCGGGTTGAAGCGGACTGTCAACTGCATCGTAAACTCCAACAAAGGTGACCTGAGTCGGCAAGACCCTAAGCCAAGCCTGTGGTGAGGAGGAAGGCGCGAGTCATTTCGTGGTGTTTTCACCTTTTCCTTATGGTTCTGCTGGTTCACAATGTGGAATATGTCTGGGATTATTGCAATTGTTGGTCGTCCTAATGTTGGTAAATCTGCGCTTTTCAACCGTATTGTTGGAAAGCGCATTGCGATTGTCCACGATCAACCCGGAGTCACACGTGATCGTGTTGCCGCTCAGGCGGAACATCGCGGTCGGCCTTTTACTCTTGTGGACACAGGGGGGATCGGTTTGCTGCGCAAAGAAAAAGCAGCGGACGTGATTACTCAGGCTGCGCTTGACCAAGTGAAGTTGGCGATCGACGCCGCACACGTCATCATTCTGACTGTAAACGTTCAAGAGGGTGTTCAACCTCTGGATGCCGAGGTGGCTGCTCAGTTGAGGATCTCTGGAAAGCCGGTTTTTGTGGCTGTGAATAAGGTGGATAATGACCGGTCCGAACAGGGATTGACGGAGTTTGCTCGTCTAGGGTTCGAGCACCTCCTGCCGGTGAGCGCGATCCACGGTTATGGAATTTATAATTTGATCGATGCTGCGGTAGCTCTTCTGCCAGCGTTTGATCCAGAACTAGCACCAAAGGAAGACGATGATCAGGGGCCGCGCCCGCTCAAACTGGCCATTGTCGGACGTCCGAATGTGGGCAAGTCGTCGCTGATCAACGCGCTGACCCGATCTGATCGTGTCATTGTAAGTCCCATTCCAGGGACGACGCGTGATGCGGTGGATGTGCCGTTTGAAGTCGAGACTGAAGGGGTTCGTGAGAAATACGTGCTCATCGACACAGCAGGCGTACGGCAAGAACGGCGGGTGGATGATTCGGTAGAATTTTTTAGTGTCAAGCGCACGGAAGATTCCATTGAACGGGCGGATATCGTGGTGTTTGTACTCGATGCGGAGGCGGGTATTTTAAACCAAGATAAGAAAATTGGTGGCAAGATTCAGGAGGCACGCAAGGCTTGCATTTTGGTGGTGAATAAATGGGATGTCGCCGACGAGGCCGTGCGAAAGGTTCGTGAGGAGGAGATGCAACGACGGGTCCAAGGAAAGCGTAATATGGACCTCGAAGAGAAAAAACTCACGACCTTGGCGGAATTCGCCGGATGGGTGCAAAATCAGCTTTTCTTTCTCGATTACGCGCCTGTCATTTTTACATCGGCTAAATCGGGATTTCATCTGGACCGGTTGTTAGAAGCGGTGCGTTATGTTGCGAGTCAGTTGCAGCAAACGATCCCCACGGGGTTACTCAATCGGGCACTGCATGATGCGATCGAACGACGCCAGCCAGTTTCATCTGCTGGGCACCGGCTCAAGTTTTTTTACGCGACTCAGGTCAGGAAGGCCCCGCCGACGTTCCTGTTGTTCGTCAATCGTGATGAGCTTTTCTCGGATCAATACTCAAAGTATCTCGGCGACCAAGTGCGACGGGCTTTTGGTTTTGAAGGTTGTCCAATTCTGCTTGTGCCGAAGCCGCGTCCTAAAACCGTGGAATCCGTGCGCCGCAATACGCCTCGGCGCCATGTAAAGGATTTACCGGGTAAGAAACGTGAGGGCCCACGCCCTGCAACCTCTCGCCGCCCGGTTCGACGGAACCCGCACGCGAGCTAGGTTTAGGAATTCTTAGGGCGGAAAAATTCGCCGACACGGTGGTTAACGGTTCAACATTTAACGGGATACCTTGAGTATGGCTGCAATCGCGCCAACAAACAACTATGTGGTGGGAGTCGATCTCGGCGGAACGAAGATCCTTGCCGGGGTGTTCACGCAGCAGCTCAAATGCGTAGGTAAAAACAAGCTCAGCACAAAGCCCGAACGTGGGCCCAGAACTGTCATCGAACGGATCAGCCGATGCGTTAAGGAGGCGGTGGAAGAGTGCAATCTTACTTTGGAACAAATCAAGGGAGTAGGAATCGGTGCACCGGGGGTTGTGGATGCAGAATCGGGTCGGGTGGTGTTCGCACCCAATCTGGGATGGCGAAATATCGACTTGAAGAACCAGCTAGAATCACTGCTCGACCTGCCCGTTTTCACCGAAAACGATACCAACCTTTGCGCCTTAGGTGTGTATCAGGTTGAGTTGGAAAGCAAACCTCGTCACATGCTGGGTGTTTTTCTTGGAACGGGCGTCGGGGGTGGGATCATTATCGATGGAAAACTTTACTCAGGATTCAATAAAACTGCGGGCGAAGTTGGGCACATGGTGATTGCGGCGGGAGGCCCAAAATGTAGCTGTGGAAATCTTGGATGTTTCGAAGCGTTAGTGGGTCGCCAGTCGTTATTTCATCGAATAAAAACTAAGGTCAAGGACGGGGAGAAGACTGTTTTGACTGAGATGCTCGGCTCCGATCTTGAGGATATGCGCAGCGGAGATTTAAGGAAAGCGATTCAGAAGGGAGACAAACTCGTCCAAAAAGTGGTTGAGGACGCCGCAGAATATACCGGCATCGCCATCGCAAACCTCATTAATATTTTCAGCCCAGAAATTGTGGCTCTCGGAGGTGGCATCATTGATGCGCTTGCCAAGGAGATGATGCCCATCATTGTCGAGACTGCACGGGATTATGCCATGCCCGGCACCGACAAAGAGGTGCGGATTTTTGCTTCCGAACTCGGGGACGACGCAGGTATAACCGGAGCCGCAGTCCTCGCTTGCCGACAGACACAATGAGCGGAAGTGGAGCCATGCACGCCGTGATCGACATTGGCACTAACTCCGTCAAACTGTTAGTGGCACAAGCTTCTTCCCGAGGGTTGATCCGCATTCATGAGGAGAGTGAACAGACTCGCTTAGGCCAAGGGTTTTACAAAACACATCAACTCAACCGCGAGGCGATCGCTCGAACGTGTGAGGCGGTGGAACGTTCCGCTGCAACAGCGCGACGCTACGGTGCCTCCTCCATCACCACAATCGCGACCTCTGCGGTCCGAGATGCCAGCAACCAGCAGGAATTGGTTTCCGCAATTCACACAATGTCGCACCTCACCACCGAGGTGCTCAGCGGTGAACAAGAAGCGAATTTGGTATTCGAAGGAGTTGCCAGCGATCCAGCCTTGGCAACGAACGAACTTTTCGTCGTTGATGTCGGCGGCGGCAGTTCTGAGTTTATCCTCGGCAAAGGGGAACGACAACGGTTCAGCCAAAGTTTTACTTTAGGCACAGTCCGAATGTTGGATTTGTTTCGCCCCAACGACCCTCCCGAACAAGCAGATTTTGACAAGGTCACTTCGCATTTAGATCATTTTTTTGAGGCAACGGTACTCCCATCTTTCCCCATCCAACCTAACCCAACAAACGGCGAGAAACCTCTACTGATCGCGACGGGTGGGACGTCCACACTCCTTGCGATGATGCATCTCGGAACCAATGTTTTTGACCCCCAAAAAATCGAATCGATCGTTCTAACCCACTCCGAAATTAAAGAGAGAGGCGATCAACTTTGGAAGATGCCGTTGAGCAAACGCAAACAGGTTGTCGGCCTACCCATCCCGAAGTCCGACGTCGTTCTCATGGGGGTTGCGATAGTTGAGGCGATCATGCGCCATTACAGTTTTTCAGAACTACGGATCAGCACGCGCGGGTTAGGGTTTGCACTCGCTCAACGCGCTATGGAGGTGTTGCCATAGCCCTCGGGGACATGGCACAAGGATCCGAATATGAAGGTCAATCCGAGAAATGCTTTTACTCTGATTGAACTTTTGGTGGTTGTGGCCATCATCGCGATTCTCGCCTCAATCCTTCTTCCCAGTCTCTCAAGAGCGAAGTCGTTCGCGAAATCCTCCCAATGCATCAGTAACCTTCGGCAATGGGGATTGGCATTACACCTTTATGCTTCTGACAACAATGACTGGATGCCCCCGGAAGGCTCCGGAAACGGAATCTCCGGCGGGATGGGTTGGTACGTTGCCCTGCCCCGGACACTCGGGGTCGCCACCTATCCCGAGATGCCATGGCGCACCAATGCCGCCGCTGCATTGACCCGTTCGCCATTTCTCTGTCCATCGAATACGAATCGATCAAACGGAAATAACCTTTTCCACTACTGCCTCAATTTACACATCGATGAAGCGGGGGACAGCGATCATCCCGTGCGATTGGGAACGGTGCCACAACCCACGCGAGTTGTCTGGCTGTTCGATAACGGGAAGAAAGCCGCAAGAGCACAACAGAACAATGTGCATACTAATTTGCACCGAGCTGGTGCTAACATTTCGTTCATTGATGGGCATGTGCGTCGATTCCCCGTCCGAGATTATTGGGATTTCCCTCAAAACAAAGGCCGCACGAATAATCAGGATTTGTTATGGAAACCCTGGGGCGAATAACCGCCCGAGCTCAGGACAGAAGGTTTCCACGAAAACTGACTACAACCCGCTCCCCCGATCGATCCCCTCCGCCCACCGCACCTGAAGAGAAAAACCAATCCAAACAAAATAATTGACCCCCCCAGCGCGATGAGAACAGTGTGCTTGGAATGAAGCAATTTGTTTTAATCACACTCATTTGTATCGAGAGTGTGGCCTTTGGAAACGATTATCCGACGACGCCACAGCAGCGGCTTGATCTTGCCACTCAAAAATTGACCAAGTCCACAACTGAAGTCGAAAAGTTTTACGCCTTGAGGGATGCCGCTAAGGAGAGTTTTTCGCTTGGTAAAATCGAGGACGCGAGAAAATTTGCCAAGGAGTTAGGGGAGGTAGCTCCGAAGTATCAGAGCAATTGGAATTATGGTAATGCGATCCATGATTTCAACTTGGTTTTAGGCCGCATTGCTCTCACCGAAGGGCGACTCGCCGAAGCAAAACAGCATTTGATCAAGGCAGGAAAGAGTCCGGGATCCCCGCAATTGAATTCCTTCGGCCCCAATATGAGTCTCGCAAAAGATCTCCTTAACAAGGGTGAGCGCGAAGGGGTGATTGAGTACTTTGAGCTTTGCCGGAAGTTCTGGAAAATGGGAGAGAAACGGTTGGATCAATGGACTCAAGAGCTCAAATCTGGGAAAACGCCAGATTTTGGAGCTAATTTACTTTTCTGATCTGGAGTGGATATCCTCGACACTGAGGACCCAACACAGTCCCAGACGTTCGCACTAAAAACCCCACAACTTGGGCAATGGGCTGTAGTATTTGCATCACGGCGGAACCATCAACGTAAAGGGATAGATGCGTGCTTGGAGAAAAACCCAGAGACTGATGAGGATCGCAAGGATGATGGAATGAAGGAACACAAAGCGAAGGATGTTGCCTTCCTGCCCATAAGCGTTGGTGGCCGTGGATGCGACGACGATGGATTGCGCGTCGATCATCTTGCCCATAACACCGCCAGAACTATTGGCCGCTGCCATAAGGACTGGGCTCACGCCGGTTTGTTGAGCAGTGATCGTTTGAAGGTTTCCAAAGAGGACGTTTGAGGCTGTGTCAGAACCAGTCAAGGCAACTCCCAGCCAGCCGAGCATTGTCCCAAAAAATGGATAATACCAACCGGTCCGAGCGAGTGCGAGGCCGAGTGTGGCATCCGCTCCAGAGTATTTGGTAACGTAACCCAGTGCTAACATGGCAGCGATGGTTAGGACAGAATGGCGGATGCGGTAGATTGTGCCAAGGTAGGTGCGCGCAAGTTGAAGTGGAGTGAAGCCGAGCAACGTCCCGACGATTAACGAAGCCAGAAACACACCGGAGCCGGTGGCGGAAATCGGATTGAAAACAAATATGGCCTTCTCAACTTTAGCAACCGTCACCACGGGGGGCGTGCGAAGGATGGCCTCGTGCAGGACTGGAACCGGCAAGGTCCAAGAACCGAGCTTGTTGAGAACGGTTTTGAAGTCAGGGATTCCCCACAGAAAAACGATGATGCAAAGAACAACCCATGGGAGGTAGGCAGAACGAATTTGTGACGAGCTGAGCCCGGACACCGGAGCAGAGCTCGTTCGTCGCAATCTAAGAAAAATCAGAACCGCAGCCATCGATGCAAGGGAAGCAAAGATGTCCACGAGCCAAGGTCCGTGGTAATTAGAAACCGCAAACTGGACGATCCCGAAGACCAAACCAGCAAGGAGCGCGGCTCCCCAAGTCTCCCGTAATCCTCGCCAGCCAGAATAAGCCAAAATAATCCAACCCGGGATGATCAATGAGAAAATTGGCAACTGACGTCCAACCATGACGGAAAGTTGATGGATGTCCAAGTCTGTGACGGCGTTCAACGCGATGATTGGAGTCCCAATCGATCCGAACGCCACAGGAGCAGTGTTGGCGATCAGCGATAGACCCGATGCGTGCAATGGGGAGAATCCGAGTTGGATCAGAATCGCTGCTGTGATGGCTACCGGAGCACCAAAGCCAGCCGCGCCTTCAAAGAAAGCACCAAAGCAAAATGCGACAAGGACAAGTTGAATACGAGGATCCGGCGCAAGGATCGCAAGATGCTGACGAAACAGATCAAAACGACCAGAAACCACGGTGAGTTGATAAAGGAAAAGTAGGTTCAGGATGATCCACGCGATGGGAAAAAGGCCATAAGCCGCCCCATAAACCGCACTGGCCGTCGCCAACTTCCATGGCATTCCAAACCCGAAAATAGCGATCACAAGCGCCGTCATCAGAGCAAGACCAGCGGCAAAATGGATGCGGATGCGAAAAAGTGCCATCGCTGCCAACAGAACCACGACTGGGATTGCCGCGAGAATCGTGGAGGCGACTGTGTGCGCGAGGGGATCGTAGTTTTGTGACCAGATCATAAGGTGCTTGCGGTTCAGGGTGTCGAATTCGAGCGGATCCACTCCATGTAACGCAGATTACCATGCAGAATTGGAATCACAACGAACTCAGGAGTTTCATACGGATGATTTTTAAGGATGAGTGTTTCGAGCCTAGCGAGGTTCATGGACGTGGTTTTAAAAAGAATCAATGCCTCGGACGACGATTGAATTTTACCTTGCCACCAATAGTGTGATTCAAGATTAAGAGTCACATTGGCACATGCCGCCAGCCGAGCCTCCAACGCCAATCCAACGAGCCGACGCGCACATTGAGCGTCCGGGGTCGTTACCATCGCCAAACAGCAGGCATCGTCTTGGATCATCGCGAAATGGTGCGGAGTTCATTCAAAATATCAAGTTTAACGAGTGGTAAAAGCGCACCAGCAGATATAGAAGGAGTGGATGAACTGGCGACAACTCGAACCGATCGACCGGACGCACGTGGTCTGGAACGGGCGGCGGCTATTGTTTTTCGGCGGATGCGATTACCATCGACTGTCAAGCCATCCGCAGATCCTGAAAACCATCGAGGAATCCTTGCACCGAGACGGGGTAAGCACAGCAGCTTCCCGCACAACCACAGGAGATCATCCAGCTTATGGGGCGTTGGAAACACAGTTAGCAAAGTTCGCCCGAACCGAGGCAGCCGTGCTCACCCCTACAGGTTTTAGCTCCAACTTGATTCTGGCTCAGGCACTAGAGGGAAACTTTTCGGCAGTTTTGATGGATCGTGAGGTACACGCCAGCCTGCGCGATGCGACCCGATTTCTGGGAGTTCCGGTGCATTATTTTAACCATCGAGACGCTGCGAATCTGAAAACTCAGCGAGCAATTCTAGGCAACGATCCCGTCGCAGTCCTCACCGACGGAATGTTTTGGTTTGATGGTTCATTAGCCCCCTTGGCAGATTATGTTGATGTCATGAAATCCGGTGACTGGCTTTGGGTAGATGATGCGCACGGATTTGGCACCACGGGGTCAAGAGGTCGAGGCACGGTCGAACAAGCAGGGTTAAGCACTAGCAACCGAACCCTTAGCACCTGCACCCTGAGCAAGTCCATTGGTTGCGGGGGCGGCGCAATTCTGGGTTCAACCACGATGGTGCAGGAGATCTGGAACCGTAGCTCCATGTTCAAAGGTAGCACCCCAGTTCCAGTGCCTTGGGCACGCGGATCGTCGGTTGCCCTCGAGATTTTAGAATTCGGAACCGAAGATCTCTCACTCAAACTGCACGAGAACGCACAACGCGTCCGATCAGCGACAAACTCTTCTCGTGGACAAGGCCCGATCATAACTCTGGAGGTGCCGAATCGTGATTTGGAGCAGGTTCGATCCGTATTTTTGGAAAATGGAATCTATCCGGCAATCACGAGTTACGAAGGGAGAGATTCGCTGAGAGCCGTAATTTCGAGTAGGCATTCTCCAACCGAGTTGGATCGCTTAGCCGCCTGCCTGGGCGAATGGGTAGCGCGGTAAAAGTTACCTCGCTCCAAA
>WBXJ01000127.1 GCA_008933045.1 Verrucomicrobiota bacterium | reverse complement strand
GGTCGATTTGACATGAGTGAATTGGGTGTAACCCAGATAAGCATAATTGTGCCCATAGCCGCCATACCCCTGATAGCCAGGCACATTAGCGGGAATCACATTCGTCCCCAACTTGGCCGAGGGGCAAGCCACCACCTTATTCTTAGCAACCAAATCGGTGTAATTTGTGCTCGCGTTCGACAGATAAGGGGAAATTTCGAGAAACCACCGACTCGGCGCCACCCATCCAGACCCGGGGGGAACTTCCGTGCCTGCCGTCGGTAGATAATCAGATTGGTCCGACGCATAGAGCATATATCCCAACACAATCTGCTTCTCGTTGCTGGTGCATTTGATTGTTTTTGCCTTCAATTTTGCCCGAGCCAAGGCAGGCAATAACATTCCAGCAAGAATCGCGATAATTGCGATAACAACCAACAGTTCAATCAGCGTAAAACCCAAGAAACCAACACGGCGAGCCGGTTTGGATAATAATTTCATGATTGTTCCCGCTCCATAGAACTTAGGCGTGTGTCTTGACAAATCTACCCGAAAAAATAGAAGGCGGCAAGCTACAGGCTTGCCGCCAATCCATGAACCCAACAACGACGGCCACTTGGCCCACCCTCAGACTAACGAGAGATTGTTATTTTGACGGGTTTAGACGCTACCGTCTGGCCCGCTGTATCAGTGGCTTTTGCAATGATGCTATAGGGACCTGCTTTTAGACCCGTCACTAAAACCGAATAAGGCGCGGAGGTGACCGTCCCCAGATTACGATCGCCCGTAAAAAAGCTCACTTGTTTGATTCCGCCATCGGCATCACTTGCTTGAGCCTCTAAAACTACGGCGGTATTAGCGGGGAAAATTTTCCCGCTGGTTGGGCTGGTTATCGAGACGACTGGCAACACATTGTTGACACTTATTTTTGCCGTCGCCGATAATGCTGATTGGCCATAAGCATCGGTCGCTTGTGCAACCACCGTGTGATGACCCAACGCCACATTAGTCCACACTAAACTATAAGGGGGATTTGTGCGTGAGCCTAGGAGGCGGCCATCCACAAAAAAGCTGACCTTCGAGATCCCATCCGTATCCGTCGCGGCTGCTTCGATGGCCACCTTCGCGTAAACTCCAAAGACGGAGGAATTTGTGGGTGAGAGCAGGCTAACCGTGGGAGGTGGGTTGGTCACCGCAATATGAACCGCTGCCGACAGTGTTGACTTCTCGAACTCGTCCATCGCTCGGGCAAAGATCGCGTATTTTCCGGGATGCACCCCGCTCCAAAGTAGCGTGTAAGGAGAATTTGTGGCCGTGCCGATCACTTTATCATTGGCATAGAAGGTCACCTTACGGATCGTCCCATCCGAATCGCTCGCCTCGGCGGCGATCGAGACCTCACCGGGAACAGAAAAAATGGTGTTGTTCGTGGGTGAGGTGATTTTGACCGATGGAGCCACATTGTTGAAGACTTCATCGACGATTTTCACCGTCGCCGACCGATGGGACCCAAGAGCGTAAGTCGCATTCGTCTCCAAAGTTAGCAACGTGAGCACCACGGTTTTAGTGGAGTGGTTCACCAATTGGGCGATTGGAGTCACGACAATATCCACTGCGCTAAACCCGGCAGGAATCGTTACCACATTCGTTATTTCAAGATAATCCACGCCGTTAACCGCGGTACCTTTAATCTGGAAATTAACATCAAGATTAGCGGTAGTGCCGCTATCACGAACAATGGTAAAAGCACCGGAGCTTGCGCCCTCCAACGCATAAGGATCGGGACTCGTGACCTCAACCAGTGGCAAGGGACCCGCATTGAGTCCAAATGCCATGAGGGAAGCTAAAATCGCAACTAGACGAAGGCAGAAAAACCCCCTGAGACCTGTAGTTTTCATAAGTTGAGTTTGATTCTTTGTTCAGGAACTAACAGCAATAAGGGGGCCAATAACCAGAAAAATCTTTTACGACTTATCAGACGCCTAAACCACCCAACCGGTTACAGGTGATTCACACCATTGGATTTGTTTTTTGGGTTCGGCTCAGGGCTTAATGCCATTTTTACGCGAATAGTTTGGTTACTGCTTTTGCTTTTACTAGTTCGCGGGGTTGGTTGAGGTGGTTGTAGACGATGGTTTCGGGGTCGATTCCGAAGGCGTGGTAGATGGTGGCCAAGAGTTCAGTGGGGTGGACGGGGTCCTCGGTGGGGCTGCTGCCTGTTTTGTCGGATTTGCCGTGGACGTAGCCGCGTTTGATGCCTGCGCCTGCGATCATTGCCGTGTAGCAGTAAGGCCAGTGGTCGCGACCGTCGGCGGTGTTGGAGTTGCCGGAGGTGCTGACGCCTTTGATCGGGCTGCGGCCAAATTCACCGATGGCGACAACCATGGTATCTTTTAACAATCCTCGTTCATCCATGTCGGCGATGAAGGTGGCTAGACCTTGGTCGAACATGGGGCCGGAGTTGTCTTTCATGCGTCTACTGAGGTCAGCATGTTGATCCCAGGAGTGGTTGTCTGAGTTGGCGACTTTTGGCCAGATGACTTCGACGACGCGAGTGCCGGCTTCGATCAGTCGGCGGGCTAAGAGGCAGCTTTGACCGAAGGTGTTGCGTCCGTAACGGTCGCGTACCATTCCGGATTCTTGGGAGAGATCGAATGCTTTGCGGGCACGGCCTGAAATGATGAGGTTGAGGGCGCGTTGATAGTAATCATCAAGGTTGTAGCTCTCAACGGCCTTTTCAATGTCGGGCATGGCAGCCTCAACGACTTCGCGCAGTTGAGCGCGGCGTTGGAGGCGTAGTGCGAAGACTTCGGGCGGTAATTTTAGATCCTCGACCCGAATTCGATCCATTTTGTGCATGTCCATGTCGTCGCCATCTGGGAAGAGTCGGTAGGGGTCAAAGGCTTTGCCGAGGAATCCAGCACTGCCACCTTTACCGACGACGTTGGATTCTTGGAGGGGGCGAGGGAGCATCACGAACGGCAACATGGGCTCGGTGACGGGACGAAGGCGGACGATCTGGGATCCGAAATTAGGAAAATCCTTCGGATCTGGGGGTTCGAGTTGACCTGAGGGGCTGACCTTGTCGGTGGTATACCCTGTCATGATCTGGTAGATGGCCGCCGTGTGATTAAAAAGCCCGTTGGGGGTGTAGCTCATGGAACGAATCATGGTGAACTTATCGTTCACCTTGGCGAGCTGTGGCAGTATCTCTGTAAAGTTGACACCCGGAATCTTCGTGGGGATGGGTTTGAAAATGCTTCGAATGTTGTCGGGTGCATTTTCTTTAGGGTCCCAAAGGTCGATGTGACTTGGTCCGCCTTGAAGGTAGATCATGACGACATTTTTGGCCGCGCCCCAACCGGGGCCACCGGCTTGCTTTCCGCCTGAGCTGGCGTTTGCTTGGAGTTGGAACAGGGAGCCAAGTGACATGCCGAGCATCCCTGCCCCACCCACACGAAGCAAGTCGCGGCGTGTCATTTTCATACGCGCATCACACAGATCGCTGCAATTTCCGCCATTGATTTTAATCATAATGGATAAGGTGGTCAGAGGGTCTGACCTCAGAGGTTTAATGGTTAAAGAGGAATTCTGGACTGTTGATAAGGGCCCACGTCAAATCTTGCATGACGGTTAATCGAGTGTTCTCGCGTTGTCGAGTGCTAGCCTTGGCGTCCTCACGTAGTTGGAGTAATCCGGCATCGAGGACAACGGGTTGTTCTACTATTAGTGCTAAGGTTTTTTGTAGATCCGTGAGCTTGGGATCGACGGGAAGCGGCTCGGCGGCTTTGACTGCTGCGAGTTTTCGTTTCCAGAATTCAACATCTGAATCTCGATAGTACGCGAGAATCGCTGAGGCGTGTTCAGGTTTGCGCTGGCCTGCGGGAGCACGAACGGCGTTGACGACGCTTTCAGGCAAGCCCGGCTCGAGCGGATTGGCACTGGTGGTGAGGTAAAGTCGGAATCTACCAAGTAAAAAGTCCTCACCAAAAACTTGGTGTAAAGCGAAGCGTAGCATCAGGCCGTTGGTGCTTGTCAGTGGCTGCTCCAATTTGAAGAGGGCCGCGTGACGCTGGGTTCCTGGCGCGCCACCAATGGCCCAACCGTTCTTACCCCCCTCGATTTTGCCATCGATGGCGAGTTTCACGGGGAAATCGGTTTGGGAGAAGTCGGCTCGCGCATCAACAAACTTAGCGGCGGTGACGGGCTTGTTGGTGCCAGAAGCCCATTTCAATTCCAGTTCAGTCAGGACGAAATTCCCATCCTTCTGACGACCTGGCCCGAAACGAGGCAGGTTTTCGTCGGGAAGGACCTCGATCATAATCCCTGTGATGTTGGTGATGGAGGTGGTTGCCTCGATGGTGAATTCCGCTGGGCTTTTTCCTGCAGAGGAGATGATGGAGCCATCCGGTTGCAAGGTTAGTTTATTATTAGCGGTTGCCGCGAGATTGAGTGGGTTAACTTGGATCCACGTGGTGCTCGGTTCGGTAGGAGTGTTTTTAGTTTCCCAAAACGCAGCTTGGGCAGGCAGGAGTGTTTCGTGTTCTTTGAGTTCTTGCTGGGTTCTGGCGAGTTCGGATTGCCGACGTTTCTCAAGTTCGGCACGCAAGTTTTTTGTCATCTCGTCGTAGGTTCCGATATCCGCCTTGCCTTTTCCGACGGCAACATCGCGGAGTCGATGGAGTTCGGCGATGACAGGGGCCATAGTGGCTTCTAACGCGTTGAGTTGATTCGTGATGGCGACGTGGTCTGAAGCGACTGCGGAGATCAACGCGAATGTTTTGTCGACCTCGGGTGCGGTCACGGGTCGGTTAACCACTCTTAGAAAGACTTCGTTAATAAGTTTTCGATCGTCCTTTTCCTTCTCGACCAAGGTGGCAAGGGAGTTTGTCGGCTCGTTGATGGCCAGCGAAACAGTGGGGCCGCTGAGTAGTGCCATCACTGACCCCAGCCCCAAGTCGTTGTTGCGCTCGCATTCGCACGAACTTTGGCGAACTGGCCGACCCAGTGTCGCGAGTAGACCTGTTCCTACATCCATCGCCGCGTCCGATAATTGCATCGCGCGTTGACCGGGTTTCGCACTGGGGATGTTAGGGGTGCTCCCAGTCACACGGTAGACGGCGTCAAAGATGGTTTCAGCAGGCAACCGACGCACGCTGGCGTGAGAGTAATTGACCTTATCGTCCTGGTTCCATTTATTCGGACGAATGGAGAGTTGATAAGTACGTGATTTACAGATCAATTTCATCATGTGACGCACGTTGAAGCCGCTGGCGACGAACTCTTGTGTCAAATGTTCGAGTAACGCTGGGTTTCGGGCGGGGTTGCCTGCTCGAATATCGTCCAGCGGTTCGATGATGCCAGCACCCGTCAGGTAGCCCCAAAGACGATTGACGTAACTTGAGGCAAAAAATCGGTTATCAGGCGAGACGATCCACGCTGCTAAATCCTCACGACGCGTCGCGTTTTCTTTCACTTCATGTTTCGCGACGAAGGGAAACACTGGTGGAGAAACCTTGCCGGTGCGGTCGTGCTTTACTTCTCCGGATTTTTCATCCGAAACATGTTCATAGAGTGCTTGGGGATTTTCAACGGCTGTACCGCCGATTTTTTTACCCTCGCTCTTGGGGTCTTCTTTTAAAGACACTTGAGCAAAGTAGGCAGAAAGATTGTAATACTGATCTTGGGTCCAGCGTTCAAATGGGTGGTCATGGCATTTGTTGCAATTAAACCGAGTCGCCAAAAACAGGTGCGTGGTGTTTTCCATGGCTTCGGTTGGAGTGCGCACAATCTTCCAATAGCTCGCAGCGGGATTCTCCCGGTTTGAACCTGTGGCGGTGAGAATCTTGCGTGCGAGTTGATCGTAAGGAGTGTTCTTTTCAACTTCGTTACGAATCCAAGTACGGAAGGATTCCGCTCCTTCGACACCCAAGAATTTACTGTTGCACTGGAGCAAATCGGCCCACTTATTCGCCCAAGAATCAATATATTCAGGACTACCCACAAGGCGATCAATGAGCGCGTCACGCTTTTCGCGGATGTCTCGCACGTCGCTGAGGAAGGTTCGAATCTCTTCGGGTGAGGGCGGCAGTGCTGTCAGATCCAAGTAAACTCTACGAATGAATTCAATATCTGAAGAGACCTCGGAAGGCTCAATTTTCATGCGCTGCCATTTGGCAGAGACGAGCTGATCAATTTTTCCCCACGTTGCCGGTTCCTTCCACGCAAAGCCTGTGCGATCTCCCATCACCGTTAAAGTTGTGGCGACGTAGTTGCCCTCGTAGCGTGCGAGCACGGGTGCTTCGCCTCGTCGCAGGGTTGAAATAAGCCCACCGGGTTCTGCGGTCGCGACATCCGCATTGCCGCTTTCCACAAAAGCCTCCGCGGTCACATCGCGTTCTGCACCATCAGCATAAACTGCTACGACGCGAATCTGTTGTCGGGAACCGATAGTTTGAACCACTGGATCTTGAGGGCTGATTTGGATTCTCACCACTTTGGGAGTTTTCATATCCAACACGGCACCGTTGGCAATCCATTGGCGCAGTATCTGGTAGTACTTACTGTCCACCGTGGTGCGACGACCGCCTTCATGCGGCACCTCGGCGACCGCTTTCAGAAGCATGAGGCTATCATCGGGCGAGGCAAGGTTCACGCGACGGGAAGCTAAATCGTCTGTCAACGCGCGCAAATCAGTCTCTGGATCATAACCGCGCAGTGACAGCTTGAATCCGCTCTTACCATCCTTGGCTCCATGGCAACTCCCCGCATTGCAACCCAGTTGGGCGATGACTGGAGCCACATCACGAACAAAATCCACTCGATGAGCGATCTCAAATCCGCTGATTTCAACGGGGACCTCGTTGGTTTTTCCGGCAAGTGTCACAAGAAGTTTTCCCACACCATTCGTCACCGGTTGCACGATGCCGCGTGCCGATATAGAGACCAATTTCGGGTCCACAGAAAACTTCACCGAACGTGTCACGTCCACCGAATCCCCCGAATCGAGGCGAGCTGTGACGAGCAACTGCAAGTAATCCTGTGAGTTGGTGAACTTGATTTTCGCAGGCTGGAATTCCAACGATGCGATTTTTAGGTTCTCGGGCAACGACTCCGGAGTCATCCGTTGTTCCAAGAGTTTGCTCGCCTTGGTTGCCCATGCTGGACGAGCCGCGACCGAGGCACCCTTGGTGATTGGCACCGAGCTAAACCCTTTGATGACGGCACCGTTCGTTGCGTTGAAAAGCCGCACCATCCCATCCGATCCGCCTGCAGCAATGCGTTGACTGTCTGGGCTGAATGCGACCGAGTAAATCTCAGATTGGGGAATGCCAACGCGGGCGATTTCGTGAATCCCTTGCGCTTTGTAATCTGCCAACTGCTTACGTTCCTCGGGTTTGCGATTGCCCGGGACTTTTCCCATGACTGCACGGACTTCTTTAGAGACCTCGTTCGTGTAATTATAGCTACACACCACCAACTCACCCGCACGATCCAGACCACCACCATAGGCGATCCGAGTGCCGTCGGTATTAAATCGGACGCTGAAAACTCGACCGCTTGTTGGAAATAGCTCCGCGATCAACTGGGCGTCATCGCCAATGTCGCGTTTGAACTCACGAAAAAACCGGTAAACTTTCGGCAACCCGTCGGATCCACCCGCGACAAATTCCTCAAATTTTGGGTGTGTCGAAAGTGCCATCACTCCGCCCTTAAGCGCACCCGGGGTGATAGATGTTACATTGTCAACGAAGCGTTGTTCGGCGATCTCCGTCAGCTTCACTGTCATGTCTCGGCCACCTGAGATAACGTGGTCACCCTTCAGCGAAAAGGCGGTGCTCATCACCCAATCGTTGTGCGATCCCATCTGCATCACTTGTTTTCCTGTGCTGGCTTCAATGGTGCGTACGGTGTTATCCGCACAGCCAAAAGCAACTCGCTTACTGTCCGGTGACCAACTCACCCCGTAGAGTGTGTCGTAACCGATGGCGGCAGAAATGATCAGCTTCCGGTTGGCGACTTCCCAGATTTGAATTTCGCCTTGCCTCGCTGGATCTCCCCCAGCAACCGCGAGGAGCTTTCCATCCGGAGAAAACTGCAATGCCTGAATGCGCTCCGAAAGTCCGATCAACCTAGCTGCGAGAGTGTAGCCCTGACTCTCATACAATAACACCTCGTGAAAGCCCGAAACGGCCAGCAGTTTTCCGTCTGGAGAAAAATCTAATGAGCTGATCACCGGAGGCCGCGAATAAATGGGAGGATGTTCCAAGTCGTAGTGGGGTTTGACATCCGCAGGAGTGTCATCCTCGGCGGATTCTTGTATCCACGTTCGAATCAAGGCAATTTCCTTTTCGGCCAAAGGTGGTTTGCCTTTTGGCATCATGATCTCGCCATCTTGCGGGGTGATCATTTTGAACAGCAAACTTTTGTCCGGATGTTTGGGAACAATCGCGGCACCTTCCGAGTCACCTCCCTCGACCAATTTTTTAAAATCGGTCATGACATAGCCACCCTTAACTTTTGC
>WBXJ01000126.1 GCA_008933045.1 Verrucomicrobiota bacterium | reverse complement strand
TTTCATCTCCTTTTATGAAGAAAATCGCGTTGTCCGTCATCGTCTGCGCCGCAACAGCCGCGCTACTCACGGGTTGCGGAGGCGGAGCTTCTCTGCCCCAGAACACTCGGAAATATGACTTCGAGAATCAGACGAACTTCGTCCTGACCGATGTCCATGTGCAGCGGTCGATCACCTCCTCCGGCATCCAACAACGCGTGTTGGAGGACGGTCGTTTGGAGTTGGTGGTGAACGTTCGCAACCGTGAAAGTCGCCGGATCGAAGTGCAAATCCAGTGTGTGTTTAAGGATGAGCAAGGATTCTCCTCGGGGGATGAACCCCCGTGGCAGACCCTGATTTTGACTGAGAACACCCAGGAAGCGGTTCAATTTGTTTCCATGAACTCCAAAGCACGCAAATACACCGTGCGCGTGCGCCAAGCCCGTTGAGCAAGGGTTCGGCGCCTATTTTAATGAGGGGCGACCCGCATCCGCAAGAAACTGGGTGAGCCGTTTCGCGGAGACAGGCTGAGCAGTGCCCAGTTCTTGGGCGAAAGTTGAGACTCGAAATTCTTCGAGCATCCAACGGAATTGATCGCGCAGCCGAGCTTGTTGGGGAGTGAGTTTCTTCTCACCTTGCCAAGCCTGAAGTGCAAGGGCGTAAGGCTGAAACAGACGGGCGCGTTCGGCATCTTTGGCTGGGTTTAACACGGCGCGTTCGGCCCGAGTTTGCATGGCTTTGAGGTAGCGGGGGAGGTGGGCTAATTGCGCGTTGGGAATGACCTCAAGGAATTTCGATGGCAACAGATTCTTGAGATCCAACACGAGGTCAGTATAGGGCTTACGAAGTAACAAAAGTTCTTGGCGTTGATGGAGAATTGCGGCCACAGAATCTAAAAAGCGCGGGACTACCCCAGAGATCGATAGGCGTGCCTGCTCCACCATTGCCGAAAAATCAGCCGCACGAAGTCCGGCCAACGCACCCCCTTTGAGTAAACACTGGAGCAGATGGCGATAGGCGGAGGTGGTGAGTTCATCGCCAGAACCCAAGGTCACATAGAGAGGCTTGATCCGATCTAACGCACGCAAATCTTTTTGTAACCAAGCGAGTTCCTTGGCCAAGAAGAGTTCGGCGAGCCGCATGACACCCTGCGGAGTGACACGTTCGGCCTCAACAGGAGTGCGATACAAGCGAAGGTTGACGTGGGACTCTTCCTGTTCCAATCCGGGATACGCAAGAATCGGGAGGGAACCTGCCGAGGGTAGTTCGATCTGTGCAGGAAGATCGCCAAAGCTCCAGGTCGTGATTCCAGACTTCTCCCAGTCGCGCACTGCACGACGCCAGGCCTGTTCTTCCACTGGGATCACAATCTGGGTGAGCTGCTCGCGCAATGCAGAAAGATTTCGTCCGGTGGCAACGGGTTTTTCGGTCTTACCCACAACCTCCACACGCAGCTTCAAATGAGGCGGGATTTCTTGCCATGACCAAGCCGCGACAGGGATATCCACACGGTAACGCTGTTTGATAAAACGACTGAGGGATGGAAGGAACCCGTCGCTCTCGAGTTTTAAATCATCACAGATCGTCCGCACTTTGGGATCGATAGGAAGCAAGGGGACGCGGAGTGCCTTGGGGAGACCTCGCAATAATTCCTCAATCTGACCGGAGCGAAGTCCGGGAATGGCCCATTCTAATGCGCCTGGTGGTAGTGAATGGATCAACGGCGTGGTGAGGCGCACGGTTACTCCATCGTGTTCCTCGCCCGGCGCATAGGCATAGGAGACGGCGAGCTTGAGACCAGAGAGATTCACATGGTCAGGAAAAGCATCAAGGTTCACAGCCAGCTCCTTGCCGCCGGTGATATCGCCCTCGTGCATGAAAAGAAAACGTGCATCGCGAACGGACTCCTCACGAACCACACGGTTAAGATCATGCACCGAGGAAACATCGCGAAGTCGAGAATCGTAGAAGTGGTAGATGCGTTGATCGAGGTGAGCGAGATCGAAATGACGCAGGCGAGTCTGAAAGTTTTCGAGACGCTGGATCAACGCACGGTTGTGTTCCAAGAAAGGCAATGGGCTCTGGATCGTGTCCTCGACAAGAGCTTCGCGGATGAATATTTCGGTGGCAGCTTCTGAATTAATTTTGGCAAAACTTACCCAGCGAGCGAGCAGCTCCATTCCGAACAAGAAAACTTTTTCGCGCACGAGCACTCGACCCGATTTCTCATCCCAATGAGGATCCACATAGGTCGATTTGCACAAGTGCACGCCCAACTCAGCAACCCATTCAGGTTCCACGCCCGCTACAGTGCGCAGGAAGAGTCGGGAGGTTTCGACCACCTCTCCCGCCACGACCCAGGAGGGTTGATATACTTTTTCAGCGTGGGGTGCGTGATCGTCGGAACGTTCCCGTCCTGTTGATTTTTTCTTCGCCTCCGCACGATCGAAAACTGCGCTGCCGGGGAACAGCATGACTTGTCGATTACCGGCTGCGCGGTAAAAATTCTTCTCCTCTCGGTAAGCCACCTGTCCCAATAGTCCACTTAAAATAGAACGATGAATCGCGGCATACTGGCGATCTTGATCGGAAATGGATGGGACAGACTGGGGCTTGACCAAGGCTGGAGCCGGCTCATCGAGTCCCAGAGATTTGATGGTTTCTCTGATCTGCGCGTGGAGATCGATCCACTCACGCATACGGAGGTAGGAAAGGAAATTCTGACGACAAAACTTACGGATCTGATTCTGGGTCTTGAGCGATTCCCACCGGTCATGAAACTGATCCCAAACATTGAGCAGGGTGAGAAAATCTGATTCTGTGTCGAAGAATTGTTTGTGGGCTTGATTCGCTGCTTCCTGAGCATCCATGGGGCGTTCTCGGGGATCCTGAATGCTCAAGCCTGCAGCGATGATGGTCATCTCTGGCAATGCGTGCTCGACGCGAGCCTGAAGGATCATTCGCCCAATGGTGGGATCGATGGGGAGACGTCCGAGATCCTCACCTAAAGGCGTGATCTGACGTTGATCATCGAGCGCACCCAACTCCTGCAATAACTGGTACCCCGCACGAATCGCGGCTGGCGTGGGAGGATTGATAAAAGGAAAAGTCTCAATATCCCCAAGCCGAAACGTTTTCATCCGAAGAATCACTTCAGCCAAATTCGCACGCTGAATCTCTGGCTGCGTGAAGAGGGGTCGCTCATTGAAGTCTGCTTCGGAATAAAGTCGGATGCAGACTCCATTTTGCACCCGTCCGCTTCGGCCCTTGCGCTGATTGGCACTGCTTTGGGAAACAGGCTCAATGGGCAACCGTTTGGTGCGCGTGCGAGGATTGTAACGGCTAATCCGAGCAAGGCCGGAATCAATTACATACCGAATACCAGGGATTGTAAGTGAGGTTTCGGCAACATTGGTGGCGACCACAATCTTACGCCGGTGGGAGGTGGTAAAAACCCGCTGCTGATCGGACGATGAAAGGCGACCGAACAATGGCACGACATCACACAGCGCACCGAAGCGGCCATCGAGCAAATCGCAAGTCTCGCGAATGTCCCGCTCACTCGGCATAAAAATAAGCATGTCGCCGCCGATTGGATCACCCCAAGCGAGCTCCACGGCTTGCACCGCAGCGTCCACATAACTCACCTCTCCCTCCTCGACAAGGCCGGCATCTAGGGGCGCGTAGAGCACTTCGACTGGAAATACTCGGCCCGACACTTCGATGATGGGCGCGTTGTTGAACGCTTCGGAAAACGCTTTGGTATCGATCGTGGCACTCGTGATGATGAGCTTCAGATCCAGACGGCGTTCCAGGAGCTGCTTTAGGTGTCCAAGCAAAAAATCAATGTTGAGCGACCGCTCGTGAGCTTCGTCGAGAATAATTACCTCATAGCCTCGCAGGTCAGGATCGCCTTGCACCTCCGCAAGCAACATGCCGTCCGTCATGAACTTGATCCGAGTATCACGGCCCGTCTGATCAGCAAACCGAATTTTGCAACCCACCTCTTTACCCCATGTGACACCCAACTCCTCAGCCACTCGACGCGACACGGAGAGCGCGGCCACTCGACGCGGTTGCGTGCAACCAATCTTTCCCTTCTGCCCAAACCCAGCAGAAAAACACATTTTCGGGATTTGGGTGGTCTTACCCGAACCCGTCTCGCCCGCAATCACCACCACCGGATGGGCGAGGATAGCGGCGATAATATCCTCGCGACGCGAAGTAATCGGCAGAGCAGCAGGGTAACTTATGTTTTTCCAATCCAACATTGAGCGGCAGTTATGCCACAGGGCTATTCCGTTTTCCAATTCAAGTGTGGTTAGTTTTTTTTGAGCGGCGGATCTTGTGGACTTGAAAGTCGGAAGAATCCATCGAAATGGCGCATATCTTGCTAGGTTTGTTTGAATGCGGATCGCTCGGTTCCCAAGGGTGACCTGCGGTTTTTAAAAACAGTCTTTACAAGAGGTTCTGGATCGTTAGTGTCAGCCAAAATAAGAGTATGCGAATTTCACAGCAATTGATCGCTTGTGTCGGATTGGCGGGCGTCCTTTTAACCGGATGCGCGGGCCCCGAGCGTAAACTAGGTCGCGGTCTCAATAATGCCGGGGAAATCCTCCGCATGGGCGAGCTAACCCGTTCGATGGAGCAAACTGCAATTTGGGGATCAACCGATTCCGCCTACGGTTACGGATTGGTTCATGGTTTGGGACGCACCTTGGCTCGCACGGGTGCTGGAATCTACGAAATCGCAACCTTCCCTATCCCAAGCTACAAACCCTTCTTCAAACCCGAATACCGAGGGTTTGGTGCCAACATTGAAGATCCTGTGTATCCTGATAGCTACAAGCCGTTGACATTAAGCGACCCAATGTTCAGCCCTGACGCCGCACTCGGTTTCAGCGGTGGAGATGTCGCTCCAATGTTCCCAGGCAGCCGCTTCCGCGTCTTTGATTATTGATTTTACGACAATTATACCGCGCCAGCATCCCGCATGTTGGCGCGTTTTCTTTTGATGAAAGCGGAGCGATTCTCACCCTGTAAGATCAACCTGGTCTTGAACCTTTTGGGTAAACGCCCAGATGGATTCCACGAGATCGAAACGATTCTTCAGCCGTTGCCCCTGGCCGATCGGCTCAGCTTTGCGGAGTCCCCTGCCGGAACCATCGCGTTGACTTGCGATGAACCCAAACTTCCGGTGGATTCGAGGAACTTAGTTCACCGAGCAGCGACACTATTTTTCAGCACGACAGGGATTAACTCTGGCATCAAAATTCATCTCGAAAAACGAGTCCCTCTCGCCGCTGGTTTAGGTGGGGGAAGCAGCAACGCAGCGGTCACGTTATTGGCGTTAAACGAATTGTTTGACCACCCGCTCAGTCCGAGTCAGATGGAGGATCTCGCCAAGTCGTTAGGGTCGGACGTGCCTTTTTTCCTGCAAGACAAACCCGCTATCGGCCTAGGTCGAGGAGAACAGATCACACCCTTGGAACCCTTTCCTTGCCTGAAGGATCGAGGTCTATTTTTAATCCATCCCGGGTTCGGAATTCCAACGGCTTGGGTTTACCAGAATATGAGTCGCTTCCCAGAATCGTACAATGGACGAAAAGGTAGGGCGGTCGAGCTGGCTGCACACCTGCAATCAGGCAAACTTGAAGGAGCCGCAGCGCATTTCTACAACGCCTTGGAAGCACCCGTCCTGCCAAAGTATCCCCTCTTGATTCTATTCCAAGAATTTCTAAAAGCCCACGGGGTCATCGTCACAATGATGTCCGGCAGTGGCTCGACAACATTTGCGATTGTTGAGGATGCAACCGCATTGAAGCGAATCGAGACTGTTTTTCGTGAGCGGTTCGGCCTCTCTCCTTGGACCGCCAGCCTCGTGCTTTAGCCGCCCTAAGCCGCTTACGGTGCGCTAGGTTTCTTCGCAGGTTCGCGGAAAAAGAGCCAGAAGACGACTAGCACGCCGACAGTCCCCCAAGCGGGGTAAATCCAGATGCCCTGCCAATCATGCGCGATCGTTCCGACCGGTTTGGACAAGGTATGCAGAGCTTGAGAATGGCCCGCCAAGGTGCTTCCCACAAAATTACCCACACCCCAAAGCACAAAAGCGATTAAACCCTGCGCGGCCCCACGCATCCGATCGTTGGCTTCCTCATCCACATATAGCTGACCTGCAATAAACAGAAAATCATAACAAACCCCATGGAGCAGGATGGCGACGAAAATAAGCATCGTCCCCCAGTCAGCAGAAGTGAGACTGGTTGCGAGCAGGAAATACCGTGTAGCCCAAGCTAAAATCCCGATGAAAATCGTCCGCTTATAACCCAAGGTTCGAAGCATCACGGGAAGAAGCAGTAGAAATATCACGTCCGACACTTGCGCCAATGACATCTTTGCAGCAGTGAATTTCCATCCTAACTCGGTGACGTAAAGATTCATGTTCACAAAGTAAAAATAGAGCGGAATACAGATCAAAAACATGCAGACGATGAAAATAGCGAAGGATGGCTTCTTCAAAAGCGCGAGGGCATCCAGACCCAGAATCTCCGCCAGTCGCACATTCTTTCCAGTTTTCTTCGGTGGAGTATGGGGCAAGGTCAGAGAAAATAGACCCAAGGCGATCGAGGCTGTGCCCGCGAGATAAAACTGCACAGGCGACTTCTCTCCCTGAAGGACAAGGCTCAAGGTAACTCCACCCGCGATCCAACCCACCGCAGAAAGAGTTTTGATCAACGGGAAATCTTGCTTGGGATTGGTGAGATGATGAAGCGATAGTGAGTTGCCCAACGCCAACGTCGGAACATAAGTCGCACAATAGAGAATGAGCATGGGATAAAACCCGCCGAAAGTCGTGAAGCTTGGCAACAGAAACAGAAGCGCACCACCAAAAATTCCCAACACAGCGAGTAATTTCTCCGAAGCAAAATAACGATCCGCGATGATCCCTACAAAAAAGGGTGCAATCATCGCACCAATCGCGAACGCCCCGTAAGCAGCACCAATTTCCTGGCCACCAAACTTCAGTGTCGTGGCCATATAAGTCCCCATGCTCACATACCACGATCCCCAGATAAAATATTGGAGGAACATGAACGCGGAGAGTTTGATCTTGAGAAGATTTTGCATGCCAAAAGTTAGTTTAAATGAAACTCGAGAGATTAGCGGCGTAATGGGTCTCCTTTCATATAAGGCTCCAAGGCGCCGTTGGCAAACTAGAATTGAGGTTTGTCGGATCAAAGGCGAACGGGGCCTGCTCGTTCGCTACGTCACGAGGAACACCTGCGATCGGGACGAAGTGAGCGTCGTTGAAGACGCCGAAGCAATACTGCAAAGCGCAGTGCGCGATGGCCGACTCAAGCTGCCGCCTAGCTACTACTGGGAATGGAGCGGCCAGTTCGAGAATCAGGTTCACGCCACCAAGCGCATGATCATTCTCATTCCGGTCTGCATCTTTATCATCTTCGTTATGCTCTATCTCGGCTTCGAGCCTTGGTGGATCGGAGCCATGATCTACTTTGGAATCATCGTCTCGGCGTCGGGCGGATTCATAATGCTCGCACTCTGGGGTGTAAATCTCTCCATCGCCGTATGGGTTGGCTTTCTTGTCTTATTCGGAGTCGTGGACGACGACGGCGTGGTTATCTCAACATATCTCGAACAGGTTTTCGTCAACGTAACCTTCAAATCGGTGGAGGCTGGGTTGAAACGCATTTGCCCCTTGCCATTAGCAGCGTCAACGAGGTTGCGGATGATGGAGACTGGGGTACGATGTCGCAATCATGGTGAGACGAGGTGCATTTGATTTTGACGTTGCGGTGATCGGTGGTGGAAGCGGCGGCTACGCGGCTGCACGAACAGCAGCGGCGGGTGGTGCCAAAACGGTGGTCATCGAGGGTGGTGCCGAAGTCGGCGGCTTATGTATTCTGCGCGGTTGCATGCCGACCAAAGCATTACTCTACGCGGCAGAGGTGCGACAACTCGCACGCCACAGCCGCACCTTTGGCATCCATGCAGGTAAGGTCGGATTTGATTTTTCAGCGGTGATGGAAAGGAAGAAACGACTGATCCAAGAATTCGCCGATTATCGTGCAGGACAGTTAAGCAGCGGCAAATTTGAGTTCATTCGAGAGAACGCGCGCTTTGTTGATTCCCACACATTAAAGTTGGGAGGGGCGAAGCAAGTGACGGCAAGCCATTTTGTAATCGCGACTGGATCAGTGGTTGCGCCTTCTCCACTCCAACAACTTCAGGACCTAGGATACTGGACCAGCGACGACGCGTTGCGCCTCGACCGATTGCCCAAGTCACTGATCGTCCTCGGTGCTGGAGCGGTGGGAGTTGAACTCGCGCAATTTTTTCAACGGTTGGATGTAGAGGTTACCTTGGTGCAGCGAAGTAGTCATATTCTCAAGGGTGAGGAGACGGCAGCGGCCGAGGTTGTCGAGAATGTCCTGCGACGCGAGGGAATGCGTGTTTTTACGGACACAAAACTGACCGGAGCAACCCGCCACGATGGATTGAAGGTGATCCACTTTGAACAC
>WBXJ01000125.1 GCA_008933045.1 Verrucomicrobiota bacterium | reverse complement strand
CATCCCGAGATCAAGGTCCCGTTTCGCCAGATTGATCTAAGCACAACCAAGGGCTTTAACGGCACCGTAGAAACCAACGATCCTGTGCGGGTGTATGATTGCAGTGGCCCGTGGGGTGATCCGACCTTTCTGGGGAATGTCGAGGAGGGGCTACCGGAGGTGCGTCGGGATTGGATTATGAGACGTGCCGACGTGACCGAATACGAAGGCCGCGAAGTAAAACCGCAAGATAACGGCTACATGTCCGGTAAACATGCGGAATACGCGAGCAAAGCGGAGAAAAACCGCCTGTTTGAATTTCCTGGGCTCAAAGGTCAACGTCGCCGTCCGTTGCGTGCAAGCGCGGGGCACCCCGTTACCCAGCTCTGGTATGCACGCCAAGGAATTATCACTCCCGAGA
Source organism: Verrucomicrobiota bacterium (assembly GCA_008933045.1). Lineage (GTDB taxonomy): Bacteria > Verrucomicrobiota > Verrucomicrobiia > Limisphaerales > SXQI01 > SXQI01. The sequence goes on along the minus strand of WBXJ01000125.1, from coordinate 8,268 downwards.
TGGAGTTTATTGCGTTGCGTGAAAACATGGGGCGTGCTCGGCTCTCTGATTTATCGAAGGATCAAAACCGGACCGATCTAGAGAAGCAGCACGCAGGATCGAGCCAGTTGGCTGAAAGTGTTTATTCTCCGTCTGTTTTCCGACGATTTCCGCAGCGAATTCCGAAAACAATTACCCCTGCCTTTGTGCGCGATGAAGTTGCCGCAGGGCGGGCAATTATTCCCGTTAATATCAATCACACTGAATGTGAACCGATGATTATCGGGCGTAATTTCCTGGTGAAAATCAATGCCAACATTGGTAACAGCGCGGTGGCATCGAGCATTGAGGAGGAAGTAGAAAAAATGCGGTGGGCCACCAAGTGGGGTGCGGACACTGTGATGGATTTATCTACGGGTAAAAACATTCATGCGACCAGGGAGTGGATTCTGCGTAATTCGCCCGTGCCCATTGGTACTGTGCCAATTTATCAAGCTCTAGAAAAAGTGGGCGGTAGGGCGGAGGATCTGACGTGGGAAATTTATCGCGATACTCTGATCGAGCAAGCAGAGCAGGGGGTGGACTATTTCACCGTGCACGCGGGTGTTTTGTTGCGGTTCGTTCCGTTGACCGCGAGGCGCATGACCGGCATCGTTTCACGCGGCGGTAGTATCATGGCCAAGTGGTGTCTTGCACATCATCGGGAGAGTTTCCTCTACACGCATTGGGACGACATCTGCGATATCATGGCTGCCTACGATGTTAGTTTTAGCATCGGGGATGGCCTCCGCCCAGGTTCGATCGCGGACGCTAATGATGAGGCCCAGTTTGGAGAGCTTAAAGTGCAGGGCGAACTCACCGAACGCGCTTGGGCGAAGTCCGTTCAAGTGATGAACGAAGGCCCAGGACATGTGCCGCTGCACATGATCGAGGAAAACATGGTCAAACAGCTTGAGTGGTGCCATGAAGCTCCGTTTTACACCCTTGGACCTTTAACCACCGACATTGCCCCAGGCTACGATCATATCACAAGCGGAATTGGCGCGGCGATGATTGGTTGGTATGGGTGCGCGATGCTGTGCTACGTCACGCCCAAGGAGCACCTCGGGCTCCCCGATAAAAAAGATGTAAAAGACGGCGTCATCACTTACAAAATAGCGGCTCATGCGGCTGATCTGGCGAAAGGACATCCTGGAGCCCAATACCGCGATAACGCCCTGAGCAAAGCCCGTTTTGAGTTTCGTTGGGAGGATCAGTTTAACCTGAGTCTTGACCCTATCACGGCCCGTAAGTTTCATGATGAAACGCTTCCGCAGGATGGAGCTAAAAACGCTCATTTCTGTTCTATGTGCGGACCCCATTTCTGTTCCATGAAAATCACTGAAGACGTCCGAAAATATGCGGCAGAGCAGGGGATTGCTGAGGAGCAAGCATTGCAAAAAGGGTTGGCCGATAAATCCGATGAGTTTATCCAGAGTGGTGCCGAGATTTACGCGAAGCCGAGTCCCTGATTCATTCCTCCCATGAATTCGATCCTACCCTTGCGTGAGGCACTGCTTGGACATCGGCTGTATGCTGAGTTTAAGAGTCTCGGACAACTACAGAAGTTCATGGAGCACCATGTGTTCGCTGTCTGGGACTTCATGTCATTGCTCAAGGCGTTACAACGCGGCATCACATGTGTCGAGACTCCTTGGGTTCCTGTAGGAGAGCCGCGACTGCGTCGGTTGGTCAACGAAATTGTCATGGGCGAAGAGAGCGACGTGACGGAGAGCGGCGAAGTTCTAAGTCATTTTGAACTTTACCTGAACGCGATGCGAGAAATCGGTGCAAGTACGCAGCGAATCGAACAATTCGTAGATGGTTTACGGTCAGAAAAAAGTTTGGAAACAGCACTGACGGAGGCTGACTTGCCGGTCTGTGTGAGGGGGTTTGTCCGCCACACCTTCGGCGTCATCGGCGGAGGAAAGCTCCACGAGATCGCCGCAGCATTTACTTATGGCCGCGAAGATTTAATCCCCGAAATGTTCGGAGCGATGGTTGCACACCTCGACGAAGAACTCCCGGGTCGCCTAACAATCTTACGCTACTATTTGCAACGCCATATCGAACTGGATGGGGATCATCACGGAGCCATGGGCCGTGAAATGGTGAGCCTGCTCTGCGGTCAGGATGTGGAAAAACAACAAGAGGCTGAAACTGCTGCGAAGCAGGCATTGCAAGCCCGCCTGAACCTGTGGGATGGGATTGCGGACATCACCGAGTTTCGATCCGGCGTGTCAATCGGGGCTAAGGGTTGACGCAACGAACCGCTTTCCAATGGCCGAGGATGCCGACGGGTTCGATGGTTTCGACTTCAAGACCGGTATCTTTCATCAATTTCCGGAGGTTCAAATCGGTCCGGAAACCGATGCGATAACACAATGGGGAGTAGAGTTTATCGATCGCCCCCATGATGGGGTGTTCACTTTGAAAGTGATTAAGAAACACAATGTAACCTCCCGATTTACAGACCCGTTTCATCTCTTTCACAACGCTGACGGGATCAGGCACTGTGGAAATAAAGTAAGCAGCAAGAATACGGTCAAAAGATTGATCGGGAAAATCTAATTTCGTCGCATCCATTTTTAGGAGTTTGACGTTTTTGAGATTGAGATCTGCGGCTCGCTTTTTGGCGATGGCGAGCATCTTTTCGGAGAGATCAATACCGGTGATTTCTACGTTCCTAGGCAACAACGGAAGGGAAAGTCCGGTTCCCACACCGACCTCAAGCAATTTATTGTCCGCCGAGAGAGCCAAAAGTTCAGGGCCCAGCTCACGACCGCTCTGGAAGACCTTTCCAAAAAAGAAGTCATAAACCCCAGAGTAGCTGTTGTACACTTGCTCGATGTATTCTACGCTCATAAGACGGGACGAACCAAAAACTTTGCTGCATCCTCTTTTTAATCCATGAAACGATGGACGTAAACTGATAAAACGGCTGGGATTTTAGTAGGTCAGGAGGTCGATCAATTGGTGTCCGGTGGTGCTGAGTTCCCAACGGTTGCCTCGAAGGATTAGCAGCTTGCGGCAAGGGTTTTTTTCTTGTTCAACTTTGTTCACTTTGAGGACTGTGTTTCCGGTCGGCAGTCCTCCGATTTCAGACGCGGCTCGTGGGATAATCTCAATCGGTAAACCATTAAAATTGAGGGCAATTTCGTAAGCCCGCACTCCCTCCCGTTCCGATAACGGATTTCGCCTTATTAACCCAGCGTATCGTTTCAAAAATGGGAAACTTACTCCCCGAACTAAGATTCGGCACAATTCGGGTTGGGTTTGGATATGCTTGCGTAAACTAAAATTCGATCCCTCACGCTGTTCATCCATCAGGATCGCTTTGGGATCCAGTCCGATTAAGTTGCGACCGTTCCAAGCTCCATGGTCATTGCGTTGTCCGGGCAGGTTTTGCTTGTACCAAGCGGGAAACTTATCATTCACGAAAAGGTTCAACTCGAAGTGTAGGTGAGCGCGGTCTTTTGATATCTTTTGCCGCGTATTGGAAGTTCTCCCCATTTTTGCGATGGTTTCTCCTTGGCGAACCGAACTTCCAGCACGCAGTTTGTTTGAAATCTCGCTGAGGTGTGCATAGACAGAGTAAATCTCTAGGCCATCAATCTGATGCCTCACGATAAGGTATCGACCATAATTCGAGAGGCTCGGCTTGGCGTTGATGTAGACCACGGTTCCATGGGCTGTTGCGAAAATCGGGTCTTGAGGTTCCCCCGAGCGATCGTGCTGGAGACATTTGATGTCCAATCCTTCATGGATCTGCCGACCATCGGATCGAACACATCCGAAAGTCCCGCTGGTCCACGGTTTGCCTACTGTCCCGACAAAGTAGCGATCCTCACCTCCGCGATCGAACAAGGCCCTGTTGGCCGTGGGCAACACAAAGGTTTGGGCGTAGCCCACCGAGCAGGCAAAAATCCAAACCTTGAGAGCGCAGAAAGTCCGAGCGAAGTTAGAATACATAAGGTTTTGAAAGCTTATGAATGACGTTGGTGAGTCCACGGACAATTCGTTCTGCCTCCTGCCGAGTGCAATCAGGAGTGAACACCAACGATCCGTCGGTGATCCTTCGGTTGATTCGTGGAGCTCCTAGCCAGCGGACTTGGGTGTATGCAACCAACACTGGCATTCGCATTCCTTTGGAGGATGCGGTGACCGTATCAAGCACCAGTTTGCCATGGTCATTAAAGTTTAATCGGATCCCGAATCCTCCCATCTCATCGATATCCACAACCGTCGCGTTGAGGAGATCAGCCGTGTCCGCAAAGGGAGAAAGATCCACGTTGACCTGCGTTTTCATGCGCTCGCCAACCGTGATCAAGCGTTTCTCCGCTGCTGAATTGACGTTCTCGAGGAAAATCTGAATCGTGCTAGCTTCCTTCCCCTGTTTCTTCTGTTCGGTAGTTTTGCAAGCTACCAAGAGAAAACACGCGAGAAACGATCCCAAAAAGATGTTGATTCGAACCCGAAAGATGGTCATATTAAAGATTCGAGAGTAAACAGAACCACCGCCGTAAAGTAAAGTAGTTATGGGACAACAACACAATAAGGTCGAAAAGCGCCGCCGCCGTGTGGCTTATCTGAAGCGGAAAAAAGTTAACGTCGCGACCAAGTCAACCAAGGCTTGATTCGCTTCTTCGGCTTTTTAAAAACCGATTTCAGCACAAAAAACGGGCTGGATTTTACTCCAGCCCGTTTTGTTTTCGCAAAAAATTACTTCTTCGCTTCGATCTTGGTCACGGCTAACTCGTGCTTGCCATTAGTCACTGTGGCAGTGCCAGTTGCGGTAACTGCTTTTGAACCCGAGCACAGATTGTCGGAGTGGAACGCTTTGCTAACGTCACCGGTCAGGTAATAGGTGACTTTTTTGCCCTTTTCATCAGCAATAATTACGTTCTGGCATTTGTCGGCCTGTTTGAGAGCGCATTTAGCGCATTTGCCATCACCGCTAACAGTGATGGATTTGGCATCCGCTGCATTCAGCGTGAATGCCGCAGAGACGATTACAGCGAGGATGGCGATATATTTCTTCATAGGATTGGTTTTTCCCTGTATTGTTTGTCGTGTTTCAATCTGCGAACCCCACAATTGGATACAGGGAAGCAGTGACGGGACTATACTACGATCCATCACTTTTGCAAGCAACATATGCATCTGAAGTTTACCCTGATCCAAGTGGGTTCATAATTACCTGATCGTGGACGATTCTAAACTGCTAACCCCCGGGACGCTTTACCTTGTTGCCACTCCGATTGGCAACCTTGAGGACATCACCTTGCGTGCTCTCAGGGTGTTACGGGACTGTGATCTTGTGGCGGCGGAGGATACTCGGCACACCGGGCAGCTCCTGCGCCATTTTCAAATTCAAAAACCTATGATTAGCTACTTTCGCTTCAATGAGGCGAAGCGTAGTCAGGAGATCATCGATCGGCTTGGGAGGGGGGAAACAATCGCCCTCGTCACCGATGCTGGCTCCCCAGGGATTAGTGACCCAGGGGAACGAGTGGTTCGATCCGCTTTGGCGGCGGGTTTCCGCGTGGAATCTGTCCCAGGCGCGTGTGCTTTGATTGCAGGACTTACCGCCAGCGGTCTTGCCACCGATCGATTTATTTTCCTCGGTTTCCTGCCCCATAAATCTGGTCAACGACGGAAAGTGTTAAATCAATTTGTGTCCATCGATGCCTCACTCGTGCTTTACGAGTCACCGTTCCGGATCGAGAAACTAATCGATGAGTTATTAGACATCGTTCCAACCCGTTCAATCGTTCTTGCTCGTGAGTTGACTAAGAAGTTCGAGGAATATGTCCGTGGGACTCCCGCTGAACTCAAACTCCGATTCGCCGAACGGAAGCTCAAAGGTGAATTTGTTGTCATCATTGCTTCGGAGAATGCACAAGAAAAGTCTGCTAGTAAGCGGGAAGAATCGGCATCTTCCTGACTTGGCTTTTTTCTCGAACTCGATAAGTTCGAGTCATGCCAATGAACCTTCCTAGGAGAGAGTTTCTCGCTACTTCGCTGCTCGCAACGACACTGTTATCAACCACGGCAAAGAGTCGCGCTGTTGACTTACCGAGTGCGGCCCGGCGGTTACGTGTGGCCGTGATGGGACTAGGGCGAGGTTTAGACCTTGCACGCGCAGCCGTCGCACTCCCCGGGGTGGAAGTGACTTGGTTGTGTGATATCGATGATGAACGTATCGTCCGGGCGCAAAAGGCTCTGGCAGGCAGCACAACAAACGTGCCTCACAGCACAAAGGATATCCGGGTTGTATTGGACGATAAGGATGTGGATGCCGTTTTTATTGCTGCACCTAACCATTGGCATGCCCCAGCTACCATCATGGCTTGCGCTGCGGGTAAGCATGTTTATGTAGAAAAACCCTGCAGCCATAATCCTTGGGAGGGGGAAATGATGGTCAAAGCCGCCCGGCAACACCAACGGATAGTTCAGATGGGGAACCAACGAAGGAGTTGGCCTGGAGTTATTGATGCCATGGCACAATTGAAGGCGGGTGTGATAGGCCCAGTTCGCTATGCTCGGTCGTGGTATCTCGCAAACCGAGGCAGCATTGGCAAAGGAAAGGTTGTCCCCGTTCCAAAAAATCTCGATTACAATCTCTGGCAGGGTCCCGCACCGGAACGGTCTTACCTCGATAACGTCGTTCATTACAACTGGCATTGGCGTTGGCATTGGGGGAACGGTGAATTGGGTAACAACGGTATCCATGCCTTGGATTTGGTCCGGTGGGGACTGGAGGTTGATTATCCAACTCGGGTGAGTTGTACGGGGCAGCGCTATCATTTTGATGATGACCAAGAAACACCGGATACCACGGTGACAACCTTCGATTTTGGTAAAAAGGGTGCGCTGTGGGATGGGAGCTCCTGTCATCTGCGTGCGCAAGAATCTTCCTCGTTTGTCACATTCTACGGTGATGGAGGGTCACTCTCCATTGACGGCAACGGGGGTAAAGTCTACGACAACAAAGGGAAAGAGGTTTCCAAGACTACAGGTGAAGGTGGCGAAAAGGTGCATATTGCGAATTTTTTTGGAGCGATACGAAATGGCACAGCTTTAAACTCAGAAATCACCGAAGGCCATAAAAGCACGCTCCTCTGTCACTTAGGAAACATCGCTTGGCAAACACAGAGCGTCGTCAATGTGAACCCCAACACGGGGCACATTCTGAATAATCCCGAAGCGCAAAAGCTATGGAAAAGAGCCTATCGCAAAGGGTGGGAACCCAAGGTGTGAGCCTGCACTCTAAGGCTTCAATGCGGGCGAGTTAGTGCCCAAGGCATTAGTTTTTCCTGATGAATTCTCCGGTGCCAGGGCTATGGGGGCCGGTTCGCTACTTGGAGGAGGCAAGTTGAGTTTCGTGCGAAGTTGAGCGATGAGGATCGGATCGAGTCCGAAATCCGGACTGAGGACGCGTTCCAATACCAGCTTCTTAATTTGTTCGATGGGTGGCAGTGCCACTCGTTTCTGACTCGAAGGATCAGTGATCGCATCGGCATACCTCTTCCAAATTTTCCGGGCGAACAGTTCGAAACCTAGGCCCTGCTCGTCATCGTCCATCGCGTATTGTACCAACGAGGTTTCTAACATGCCTTCCAAGATTGCTTGGACGCGATTGGGATCGTTTTCACCCACATCTTCTGTTACCCGAGCTAATGCATACGATTCCAAATCGATAAATTTCGCGGTCTCGACAGGATATTTCTGCTTTAAGTAATCAAACCATTTCTTGGCCGCGCTCATGCGGTTATGGGTATAGAGGAAGTAGACGGCGGTTCCCAAGAAGTTGCGGTGGCCGGTGAGGATATGCTGGTTTTTATCCGTTTCTAAGTCCGCCATTTCCTCGTAGGCGTCGCTGGCCTGTTTGACGATCTCAAGGTTCGGTCCATACACAAAACTAGAGCGATCCCCATTCTTGGAATAGATCAATTTTCCTCGATGAAAAGCTAGTTGCAGCGACTGGAAAATAATCCGTCTCAGAGTAATGAAGTCTTCCTTCTTGAGTGTTTCTTTGGCCGTTTTCTCCAGACCCAGCGTCGCCCAGTAAATTGCGTGACCATCAGGAAGCCTCCACTCGAGCGGCCCGTACAGGGTGTCTACTTTTTGCATGAACTCCGGGTCAATCTTGTAGACTTCACGCAGTCGTTTGGCGCGTGCTGCGGATTCTGGGTTGGACGGATGAATCAACTCATTGAAATCAGGTCGCTGCGTGGTGAAAACGGT